>CAZXMK010000050.1:3280-13705 GCA_964641935.1 uncultured Syntrophaceae bacterium | reverse complement strand
CTGCCGGAACCCCGAGGAAACCCTGGCCTCCCTGTTGGGGAAATGAGAGGAGACCGGACGATGACGAAGCCTGCCGTCCTGTTCATGGGCACCCCTGAATTCGCCGTCCCTTCCCTGGATGCGCTCGTCCGGGCCGGATACCCCGTCGTCGGGGTCGTGACGCAGCCCGACCGCCCCAAGGGAAGAGGCAAGCACCTCGCCCCTCCGCCGGCGAAAGAGAGAGCGGAGGAACTGGGCATCGAGGTTTTCCAGCCCGATCGGGTCCGGGACGCATCCTTCCTCGACACGCTCCACCGCCTGCGCCCGGACCTGGTGGCCGTGGCCGCCTTCGGCCAGATCCTGCCCAAGGCCGTCTTGGAAGCCCCCCCTCTGGGCTGCCTCAACGTTCACCCCTCGCTGCTCCCGAAATATCGAGGCGCGGCGCCGATCAACTGGACCCTCATCCGGGGCGAGCGCGTCACCGGCGTCACCATCATGTTCATGGACGAGGGGATGGACACCGGCGACATCCTCCTCCAGGAAGAGACCCCCATCGGAGAGGAGGAGAACGCCGGGGAGCTACACGACCGTCTGGCCACAAGCGGAGCCGGCTTGCTCGTCCGGACGATTGAGGGCCTGCTGGCAGGCACGATCCATCGACGTCCCCAGGAATCGAACCTCGCAACGCTCGCACCGCGTCTCACCAAGGAAAACGGACTGATCCGCTGGGAGCGGCCGGCCCCTGAGATCGTCAACCTGGTCCGCGGCCTCGCGCCCGCGCCTTGCGCCTACACGTGGCTGGACGGAAAACAGGTGAAGGTTTACTCGGCTTCCGCACAGGAGCAGCCCGTCACGGACCCCCCCGGGAAAATCGGCACCCTTCAGGACGGCGGTCTTGCCGTTTCCGCCGGGAACGGCGTCGTGATCCTCCAGGACATCCAGATGGAGAGCAAGAAGCGCATGCCCGTCGGGGATTTCTTCCGGGGATACCGCCCCCGCAGCGGGTTTCTGACGGATTCCCCGGAAGCGCGGCCCGCGCAATGAAATCCTCGCCCCGCCGCGCCGCCGTCGAGATTCTCACGCGCGTGGACACCACCGGTGCCTTCGCGGAGCCGCTCCTCGACGAGGTCCTTTCCGGCAGGGCGTTCGACGATCCGTCCGACCGGGCACTTCTGACACAGCTTGTCTACGGCACCCTGCGGATGAGGGGCTACCTGGACTGGATCATCCGCTCGCTCTGCGAAAAGCGGTCCCCTGCCGTCTCCCCGCCCGTCCGGAATATCCTGAGAACGGCCCTGTACCAGATCCAATTCACGGACCGGATCCCCGATTACGCAGCGGTAAATGAGGCCGTCCTCCTTGCAAAGCGGGTGGATGCACGCACGGTGCCCTTCGTCAACGGCCTGCTCCGGAACGCCGTGCGCCGAAAGGAGGACGTTCCCCTCCCTTCCGGAACGAAGGACCCCGCAGGCCGGATCTCCATCGTTCATTCCCACCCGGTGTGGCTCGTCAAGCAGTGGATCCGCCAATACGGTCTCGAGGAGACCGCGGATCTCTGCCGGGCCGGCAACGGAATCCCACCGCTTGCCGCCCGCGTGAACGCACTCCGGACAACCCGGTGCGACGTGCGCGAGGAGCTGGCGGCAGAAGGCCTCGCCGCGGAGGAAACGCCCTGGTCTCCCGACGGCCTGCTCCTTCCCCACACGGGACATCCGATCCGTGAGCTTTCATGCTGGAAGGCCGGAAAGATCACCATCCAGGACGAGGCGTCCCAACTGGTGGCCTGCCTGTTCGAGGTGCGGAGGGGGGACAGGATCCTCGACCTCTGCGCCGGCGCGGGAGGAAAAGCGACACACCTGGCGGAGCGGACGGGAGACGGGGCGTCGATCCTGGCCGTGGATTCCAGCCCGGAGAAGCTCCACGATCTGGAGAAGAATGCGGCCCGGCTGGGGATCCGCTCGATCCGGACACATCTTGCGGACGCCACGGAGGATCTTGGGGAGCGTTTCCGCGAATCCTTTCACATCGTCCTGGTGGATACGCCCTGCTCGGGCCTGGGCACACTGCGCAGGAACCCGGAGATCAAGTGGCGACTCCGCCCTTCGGACATCCCCCCGCTGAGCGGCCTCCAGGGAAGGCTCCTGGACCGCGGCGCCTCCTGCGTGATGCCCGGCGGAACCCTCGTCTACAGCACCTGCACCCTCCTGAGGCAGGAAAACGAGGATGTCGTTGCAAATTTTATCCACCGGCACAGGGACTTCCAGCGGGTGCGGGCAAGCGAGGAGATCCCAAAGGAACTTGTGGATGCACAGGGGTTCTTTCGCACCCTTCCCCATCGCCATGGAACAGACGGTTTCTTCGCTGCGGTCTTCCGGAAGGCGACCTGAATTTCGCCTTGACAAGGTTTTGGTTTTTCAATAAATGGCTTTTTCCCCAGGAAACCTGCTGGGGGATCGTCTAGTGGTAGGACTCAAGATTCTGGATCTTGCTACCGAGGTTCGAATCCTTGTCCCCCAGCCATGTGGTCCCATCGTCTAGTGGTTAGGACGCTGGCCTCTCACGCCGGAAACCGGAGTTCAACTCTCCGTGGGACTACCAGAATATAAACAAGGGGTTGCGATGATGATCGCAACCCCTTGTTTTTTCTGCCGGTTTCCCCAGCAGGGTCCTTAGCATCGTCTCCCGGTCAGCGCACCGTGCAATCGCAGTTGCAGGCCGTGCCTCCCGTAGCGGCTCCCCCGCCCGCTCCTTCGATCGAGGGGGGCGTTGAAACGTCAAGTCCCGGGTTTTCGGGAAGGATCACGGGCATCGACAGGGCGTCACGGACATACGAGTACTGGCCAGCCCCGACATTCACCGAACCGCCTTCATTGCTGACGGAAATCACTCCCTCAACGACGAAGAAATAGGTCCCGTCCCGGAGGAGTCCGCAGTCTCCTTTGCAGACACGGCAATCGTAAATCGTGCCTCTCACGCCAGCCGTGGCGTTTTCCGTCACCATCCGGTAACTGTTCTGGCTGCCCCTCCTGCCGATCAGGCCTACGACGGAGCGGGCGCCTCCCTTGACCAGATCGAAAAAGGCGGCGTCTTTCTGCGGTGCCGCCTGCTCGAAATAGAACCGCGAAATCTTCATCTGGCTGTTGGGACGAAGGGTGATCACACTGTTGTCGAGGAAGCGGATCCGGGCATGGGTCCTTTTTTCGGTCACCAGGACATCGCCCTGCTCGACGATGGAATTGACCGACAAGGCCCATGTTTTCCCGTCGGCCTTTTTCGCGAACAGGGGTCCGCTCAGGTGCGTCACCGTCCCCGCCTTCACACCGGCAAAGGAATCCGTGAATGACAGCAGGACAAGGGACAGGACGAACAGGCTAATTGCAATATGTCGTGCCCGTTCCGCCCCGTGCCCCATCGCCGGTTTGTTGCGTTCCTTCTCCACGTTCTTCACCTTTCTTGCGGTCTTCTTCATCTCCTCCCGAGGAGCCTCCGGTCTCTCCCGGCGACCCAGCCGTCTCCGTGACCGTCGCGAGGGCCGTAACGGTATTGCCTGCCGCGGCACCGGTGCCTCCGGCCGCCGCGTCGGCCGGGGTCGTGACGGGGGTCGTCGTTCCGGCTGCCGGCGTCACCGGAACGACAGGGGGGGGTGCCGTCCCTTCCGAGATACCGACGATCTCCGGGTACTGTCCCGCGCTGAGAAACCACGTGTTCACGAAGTCCCAGCCGACAAACGTCGCCTGGGTCTGCATCTCCGCGGTGTTCTTCCCCGTGCCGCCATAGCTGGTCGCCAGTGTCGAAACAACGGTGTCCCAATAGCTGCTGGTTACATTGCTGTAGGTGCCATCCGCGTTATGTCCGATCAGCCCCCCCCGGTTGGCGCCGGTTGCAGTTACGATGCCCGCACTGTAGCTGTTGGTTACCGTTCCGGTCGAATAATAGACGGATCCGATCAGTCCGCCGACATAATTCACCCCGGTCACGTCGGCGAGGCTGTAGCAGTTGGTGACGCTGCCGGTGGTCAGCCCCACCAGCCCGCCGACGGTGTTGGTGATCGATGTAACCGATCCCGTGACGTAGCAGTTGTCGATGCTGCCGCCGGTGTGAGCCACCAGGCCTCCAACCTGGAAGTAGCCGGTGATATTGACGTTTTCCATCCCGACGTTCCGGATGACCGCCGTCTCGGTGCAGCCGCCGAAGAGACCGATGTAAGCACCGAGGTGAGGATCCGACGAGGGCCGGTTGATGAAGAGACCGGTGATGGTGTGACCCAGTCCATCGAAAATTCCCCGGAACGACTGTGCTTCGACCAGGCTGTCATCGCCCAGGGGCAGAAAACCCGCCCCTGCATTCCAACCGGTCGTGGCGCTGGCGTCGATGTCCGTTCCGAGGGCGTAGGTGCCAGCGAGATTGTTGTTGATGTTCTGAAGGTCCGTCACGTTGTTAACGAGCATGTAGGCCGTCGGCGTGACGCCGGTAACGTTGGCCGTATAGTCCGTCGGCGTTCCGTAACCGGCGGGTGGGTTATAAAAAATCGATACGCCCCCACCACCCGTCATGTTCACATGGCCGATCCCGGCGAAATAGACGTTCCCTCCGCCGCTGCCGTCCGAGTCGGCCCGGAGGACCAGGCTGCCGCCTCCGGTATTGGTGATGACGTTGTTCATCCAGATGTCGTTGTGGGCGTTCAGCTTGAGCTTGTTCCCGCTGGCCCAGGTCACGGTGTCGTCAACGTACAGGTCCCCGTTCTGTACCCCGGCCGCGACGGTCTGGATGGTGACATTCGCCAATTCGAGCTGCGCCCCCAGATCCGCCCCCGTGATGTCGCCGCCGGCCGGCTGAATGAAGTAGTTGGTCGGGTCCAGAAGCAGTGTACCCGTCGTACCCAGAGGGGCCCGGACATCCGTCAGCCCCTTGTACACGAGCGTCTGCCTGCCCGAGACCTCGACGCTGCCGCCGTTGCCGCCGCTCTCTCCTCCCCGGGCGCTGATGGAGCCATAAAACGATGTGGTGTCGTCGGACCAGAGCACCACCTTGCCGCCGTCCCCGGCATCCATGGCATCCGCTCGGATGACGACACCGCTCCCGACATAGGTCGTCTCGGCGTTTGGAATGGCTGCGTTTGCGCCCTGGTAATCGCCGCCGACCAGGATGGAGCCCCCGCCGCTTCCCCCCGAGGCGTCCACGAGGGTCCGGCCGGTAAGTTCAATATGACTGCCCAGGATCGCGACGTCACCTCCATTGCCGTCCGTCCCGGTCGCCGTGACGGTGCCGGAAACCGCGGTTGTCCCGTCCTCGCTCCGGATTTCAATCTGCCCTCCCCCGGCGCCGTTGGCCGTCGTGACGCTCCCGGCGCCCAGGGTGACCCCGTTCGTGGCTCTGAAAACGATCCGGCCGCCTTCTCCGACGGCGGCGCTGTCCGCGCTGACCAGGCCGTTCTGGTGGATCAGCCCGCCGTAGATTCCGGCTTTTCCGCTCCCGGCAAGGATCTGTCCCAGGTTCAGCGCCGTATCCGCGGGGGCGCTCACGACGACGGCGATGTCGGAGCAGAGGGAGTCGACCATCTGCACGCTCTGCCCTGCCGCCAGCATGACGTCTCCCCCGGGGGAATAGATGAGCCCGCTGTTTTCGACATTCGGGGCGATCAGGTAGACCTTCCCGCCGGAAGGCGTTGAAATGGTACCCTGATTCTGAATGGCGGCCGCGGACGCGCCGGCGGCAAAGTTGTATTTCCCCGCGAGGAAATCCTGGTCGCTGAGGCCCAGGGTCGAGGCGATGAATCCGTTGACGTCGATCCGGGCCCCCGGCCCGATGAAGATGCCGTTGGGATTGATGAGAAAGACCATGCCGTTGGACTGCAGGAGGCCCATGATCAGGGAGGCGTCCTGTCCGACGACCCGGTTCAGGACGGAGCTGGCGCTGCTCTGCTGCAGGAAGCGGACGGCCTCGCCGGCACCGATCGAAAAGGACTGCCAGTTGATGATCGAACCGGGGCTGTTGGTGATGGTCAGCGTGCTCCCCTGGGGAGAGAAGCCGACCTGCCCGTTGACGACCTGCGGTCCGGCCGGGAACGCCACGGCGGCGTCCGCGCCGAAGAAAAAAAGCACGGCCGCGAAAAAAAGGCTCCCGGCCATCCGGGCGATGGTTCTTATCCTGCGGCGCTTCGTCTTCATGTCATGCTCCTTGCCCGTTCACCCTTCAGAACAGAAAGCTCGCCGAGAGGTGCCACATGCCGCTCCAGCGGGTCGTGCCGTCCTCCGGAGGTTCCATCACGATGCCGTAATCGACGGAGACGGAAAAATGTTTGCCGTCGGTGATGCGCAGCCCGGGACCGATGCTCGTGGCCTCGACAGCAACCGTATCGCCGGCGACCGGCTTGTTGCGCCGGACGTGGCCGTGGTCGCAAAAGGCCAGCAGGCGCGCCTGAACGGCGGAGACGCCGGCGAGCCGAAGCAGATCCGGGGAGTACACCTCGATGCTCCCCGAATATCCGTAATCGTTGGCGTACGCCCGCTCCTGGAAGCCGCGGACGGAGGCTGCCCCGCCGAGCCCGAACTGCTCGCCCGCCACGAGCGCATTCTCCGTATACTGGCCGTTGACGACGGCCCGCACGCGCCAGTCTCCCCCCGGCATGAGCATGAAGTTCCCGCCGTAGCGTAGGAGTGTGTATTCCATGGAGGAGCCGGCGCGGGCACTGGCGAAATTGGCTTCCCCATCCCGGCCGTCCAGACTCCACGGCAGGTTCTGAACACCCGTCAGGTAAAAACCGGCGGTGTACTTCATCCGGGTGAGCGTCCCAGCATAGGTGAGGCTCAGGGGATGAACGGTCACGTTGTGCCCCAGTTGGTACCCGAAATACTGGACGTCGTTCTCGAACGCCTTGTATTCCAGCCCCAGGATCAGCCTGTGCTCGTAGTCGCCGATCCGGTTGAGGTTCTGGTTGTACCGGAGCGCCAGCACGGTCCCCTTGCCGCTGATGCCCATGTCGTAGGTGGCGACGTTCACGGATCCGGAGTCCACGTTGGAATGAGCGGCGATGATGTCGATGGAGGATCCCGGCGAATAGAGCGGCATGTGGTAACCCAGGCCGAAGATATGGACGTCGTCCAGGTTTTCCGGTGACGTGATGTATTGCAGTGTCAGGACATGGTCCAGGTTCGCCACGTTGCCGTGCTGCAGGAGAAATCCCATCCGCGAGCGGCCGGTGTGCTTGTCCCCGGAGTTGTCGAGGGAGACGCCCGCCCGCCAGGGCTTCTCGTCCTTCACGGTGACGGTCGCATCCACCTCTTGTCCCTGGCCGCTCTTGAACTTCAGGTCCGTCTTCTTGGCGGGGTTCTCGTTCGCCAGGTTGAGGCTCCGCGACAGGGAATCGATGTCGGGGGTTTTCCCAGGCTGCAGGGCGGGGAGGCTTCTTAGGATGTTCCGCTCGTCGAAGAAGCGGTTCCCCTCGACGGCGATTTTGCCGATGCGATACTCGATGACCTGCAGGCGGATGACACCGTCCTGCATCTCCTGCTCCGGCAGCACAACGGCCACCATGCTGAATCCGCCTCCCCTGTATTCCTTTTCAAGCGCCTCCACGGCCCCCTGGACGGCTCCGAAGTCCCTGTCCTTCCCGGTAAAGGGGGCCAGGATGGCCTCCACCCTGTCCGCGGGAAGGATCGTGTTCCCCCGCACCTCGTAACCCCGGATATCAAAGCGGGGAACGGCGTTTCCGGAATCGGCGGCGGCAAATGAAACCAAGGGGAAAAACAGGATGATCAGCCACGACAACCAACTCATCATTCGCGCCATGAGATCTCCATGGATGTGACGGAAATGTTTTCATATTTTTTGCAGGCCCCCAGGAATAGGCGACTGCCCCTGAGTCCTGCAGGAAGTGATGGTACATTGCATAAAATTTACTTATAAGTCAACAGGCATCCCCCTATACACAGGGACACCTTACTGTACTCACTATCCGGAAGGGCCCCCGAAGGAAAGAAGGAAGGTGGAAGATGGATCGTCTATGGAAGGATCAGTTATTGAGCCGGGAAAGAAACCGGCGGTGCAAGAACAGGGCGCCGTCGCTCCCGTCATAAGTGAGGCGCCAGTCGGGATGACCGCCCAGCAGGCTGCGGACCCTGGAGTTCGGTCTCACCAGAATCATGTCATGGGGATACTTATCCAGGAAGACGGTCCAGTTCTTTCGCGCATAAACAAAATCGAAATACTCCCTGGACACCTCGGCCTGATACACCGTTTCATATCTCCCGTCCATGGCGACCCTGCTGTCCGGATACAAATTCCATATCAGGTATTCACCCCATTCGAACCAGGGCAAAACATTGCCTTTCAGATTGTTTTTCTGAATCACATCCACCGCGCCGACAGGATAATGTTCCGGATAAATTCTGAGTTCCAGTGGGGATATGGAGACAAGCCTGAGAAGGGAAGTCCCGACGGCAAAGAATATCATCACGGCCATCAGGATCAGGCCTGTCATCCGAAAGCGTGAATAGCGTTCGACGATTTTCGTGTCACATTTCAAAGCTTCCCAGAACTTCATCATGACAACCGGCAGGAAGGCGGCAAAAGCCAGCGCGAAGAAAACCGTATGACGAATATGCAGAAAACCCATGAACGCCGTGAAGGAAAGGACCATCACCGTTGTCCAGTCGCGGGTCCGATGCCAGAAAAGGAGGGGTGCGGAAAGGAGAAAAACAATCATGTAAAGAGCCGCTTTACTCCGGTATTCGTCAATGAAAACAGCGGAAAACACGTTCTGCCACTCCCCGATATCCGGCCGCGGCATAAGGACGGCATCAACGATATACCTCCAGTATTCATAGCCATAAGGGTTGACGATGGTGATTGCGGCGGCGGCCAGGAGAATTTTGATAAAGGGGGTGGATCTGTTACCGGAACAGGCTTCCCCAACGGCATAAAGGCCGATCAGGCACAACCCGACAACAAACCCGCCATGCAGATTGCACCAGACGAGCTGGATGGGAACCAGCCACCATAAATATATCCAGTACCTGCCTTCCCTGGCTCGATCGAGAAGATACAGGTTGAGGACGAAGAACAGATAGGTAAAAACCTGTGCCCGAACCGGAGAATATCCGCCCTTGATCAAGTTTCCGACCAGTATCAGGGCCAGAAGCACGAACAGCGGCGCCGCCTTCCGTCTGACCGCCGTTGCACAGACGAGCCCCACCATCACCATGCCCGACAGGTACTTGAAAAGCTGCAACCCGGCAGCCCCGCAGAACTTGTATATGGGGAAAAAGATAAGGCCCGTCAGCCATTCATGGTAAACCCAGAGTGCCTTTGTCGGGGTATAGGAAAACACATCCCGGAAGGGAAAGGATCCCGTTTCCCAGAAAAGACGGCCGAATGCGAGATACCCCCACAGGTCCCAATCGATGGTGTTGTTCGAAAAAATGCCGAGGGAAAGGGCCGCGATTCCCAGATAAGCGAGGAATGAACTCCAGTTGGAATGATTTTTCGGCATCCTGATTTTCATGAAGTCAAAACGATCCGTAAAACGATTCAATCAGAGCCTGTGCGCCACCGAAATGCAGCCGATATTTATCACTCCCACTCGAACACGACGGGCTCCCGGAGGATCGCCTCCCGCCCTTTTGCCGCCAGTTCCGCCGTCTCCGGGTGGCTCTCGCGGAGCGACGCGATCTGCCGCAGGTTGTCCGCCGTACGAAGGACCAGCATGGCCAGATCGCCGTCGTTGATCCCGGTCCTGCGGATGATGTCGTCCCAGGGGACGCCGCGGGCCCAGTCGTACACCACCAGGGCCGGCCAGAGCCGGAGCGGCTGGACAGGGAACCCGGCGGCCTTCATCCGGTCCAGGAGCGGCTTGAGGACCGATGCGACCTTTCCCACGGCCTCCCGGAATGCTCGCGGGATCTTCTTCGACTCGAATTTCACGTCCAGGTCGCCGTCATAGACGAAGGGCGCGATGGCGGCGGCGAAGAGCCGCTCGTCCTGCGCCGGAAAGGCCTCCCGCCGGAGCCCCTCGGCGATCAGGAGCGGATGGTCCAACCGCAGTTTCGAGGCCCACAGGCCGTTCTCCGTCAGCCGCTCGTCCTCCCCCACGAAGCCCTCCTTTTTCAGAAATTCAAGGTGCCGGATGAATCCCTCCCAGAGTCCGCGACCCGGTTTCTTCCCCCGGGCGGCGGCCTGGAAGGCTGCAAAGGAGTGCTCGAAGATGACCCGCACGTCCTCCGGTGTCTGGGACAGGAGCAGGTTCAGGACCATGGAGAAGTCGTTGCGGATCCGGCTTTCGATGGGTTCGGGCTCCCGGAAAAGAAGCCGCCGGACGTGAGAGACATCCAGGAAGCGCCCCGGGACCAGGGCCAGGAATCCGATCTTGTCCTGCCCACGCCGCCCCGCACGGCCGGTCATCTGGTGGAAGGCCGTCCCCGTCAGGGGATTGAAGGAGTGGCCGTCGAA
>CAZXMK010000050.1:0-3180 GCA_964641935.1 uncultured Syntrophaceae bacterium | reverse complement strand
CCCGGACCGCTCCGGCAGGTTTTCAGGGCTCCGTCGCACTCGGACCGGGACTTGAGAAAGAAGATCGCCGGCAGGAGATGGTATTCCCTGAGCACCCGGAGGATGTCGCCGAAATGGGGTGGCCGGCCGCGCCCCGCAGGAGAGCTGCCGGCGACGGAGAACTCCGCCACCTTCCCGTAGAGGCGCCGCTGTTCCAGAAACGGCATGATCCGCCCCGAAGGGTGCAGAAACAGGGGGAAGAGGGGAACGGGACGCCCCGTCTCCCGCACGACCCGGCACGGTTTCTCCCGCAGTGATGAAAGCCAGGAGGCGATTTCGTCGGCGTTTCCGATCGTGGCGGATAGGAGCAGGAGGTTGACCCGCGCCGGCAGGTAGATCATGATCTCCTCCCAGACGACCCCCCGGTCGGGATCCCCCAGGTAGTGGGCCTCGTCGAGAATCACCAGGTTGCAGGGCAGGTCTTTTCCCTGGTGCATCGCGTCGTAAAGCTGGTTCCGCAGGATCTCCGTCGTCCCGACAATAATCGGCGCGTCGGGATTCTCTTTCGTGTCTCCCGTCAGGATCCCGACGTGACCAGCCCCGAATTGCTGGCCGAATTCCACCCATTTGGCGTTCGTCAGGGCCTTGAGGGGGGAGGCGTACCAGGCGCGGCCGCCGCGGCGGAAAACATCCTCGATGGCCTGCTCGGCAATCCAGGTCTTACCGGATCCCGTGGGTGCCGTGACCAGGCAGTCGGACTGCCGGATCGCCTCCAGCGCCTCCAGTTGGAAGGGATCAGGAACGAACGGGGCCTCCGGGGGCCGGCCGATGCGCGAGAACACGCTCCGGAGAAGCGGATCCGCATCCGGCTTCATCCGGACGGGCGTTTTCTGGGGTCCGCCCGGGCGGGCGCCCCTTCGTTTTCGGGAACGGGACAGGGAAGATTGCATGGTCCTCCGGGATTGATCCGGTGATGGTCCTATCACAGGAGGGGCACGCCGTAAAGGAACAGCGGCAACCTTTGGTTGACAGGAATCCCTTTTCCGCCTAAGTGTTGCGGCACCGGCACAGCGCGCCGGCCGTGAACCGGCTCCCGGAAGGCGGCGGTCGAACACGGTATTCCAGGCCGTCAGGAACATTCATGCAGCGGAAAACAATCTACTGGGGCTGGTACGTGGTCTTCGGGGCCTTCGTCCTGATGGGCCTCAACCACGGCACGACCTACTGTTTCACCATTTTCGTCAAGCCCGTCACGGAGGACCTGTCCTGGTCGCGCTCGGCCATCTCCCTCGCTCCCTCCATCACGATGGTCGTCTACGGAATCGGGGGGATCTTCTCGGGGAGGCTTCTGGACCGGATCGCCCCGCGCTGGGTCATGACCTTCGGGGCCGTGACCCTGGCCACGGCCCTCTTCCTGACGGGATTCGTCCGGGAGCCCTGGCACCTGTATCTCACCTACGGACTCCTCGCCGGAATCGGCACGTCCTGCCTGGGAGCGGTCGTGGGCAGCTCCACGGTGGCAAAATGGTTCCAGCGGAAACGGGGTCTCGCCATCGGCATCGCCTCCGTCGGAATCGGGGTCGGGAGCATGCTTCTTTCCCCGCTGGTCGGCTATGCCGTCAAACACTGGGGCTGGCCATGGGGATTCTGGATCTTAGGCGGCCTCGTCCTCGTGCTCGGAGTCATCACGGCGCAGACCCTCATGGGGAAGACGCGGCCGGAAGACTACGGCCTGCATCCCGACGGCGAAGCGCCGCCGTCACATCCCGAGGCGACGCCCCCGCCGTCGGTGGCTCCGGGTATGCCCATGAATCAGGTTCTCCGCGACCCGCGGTACTGGGTTCTCAGCCTCTGCTATACCTTCGCCCTGGTGGCCCAGATCTCGGCATTCATCCACCAGACGGCCTTCGGCATGGAACTCGGTATCGATCTGATCAAGGCGGCTCTGCTGCCCGGGTACATCGGGCTGGCCAGCATCGGCGGCCGCTTTTTCTTCGGCTGGCTCTCGGATCGTCTCCGGGATGCAAAATATGCGGCAAGCCTGGGCTTTCTTTTCATGGCCTCCGGCGTGGGCGTACTCCTCGTGGCCTCCACGATGAACCACATGGTTCTTTACGCCCTGCTCTTCGGCTTCGGCTACGGATCCATAGCCCCTCTAATGCCCTATCTCCTGGCGGACCGGTTTGGAAGCCTCGTTCTCGGGGCATCTTACGGCATGCTCACCTTTTTCGTCGCCGGCATCGGCGGCAGCACGGGTGCCATCGTCAGCGGCATGATCTACGACCGCTTCGGATCGTATACGGCGGCCTGGTGGATGGACCTGATTCTCCTGCTGACAGCGGCGATCCTGGTGGCATCCCTTAAGCCGTCCCGCATGAAAACAGAATAAACCTTGACCCGGCAAATCCGCTGCATATATTTTCCGGGTAGAACAATAAAAATTTCCCGGGGTTCCGAATGAGCGATCCCGGATTCACCCATGTCCCCGAAAGGCCCCTACACATGAAGGAAGAAGGAATCCCCCTTTCGACCCTCAAGGAAGGAGACATCGCGCAGGTCCTCTCCCTGACCGGCGGGAACGCCTTCATGTCGCGCCTCGCCTCCATGGGGATTGCGCAGGCGACACGGCTGAAGGTGCTGCGCCAGAGCGGCGGAGGCCCGCTGATCGTCCAGGTCGGGGACGGCCGGGTCGCCCTGGGAATGGGAGAAGCGGAAAAGATCCTTGTTCAGATCCTTCCTGAGGCAGCCGGGGAGCCCCCCCCTGAAAAGGAGGAAAGCCGGCAGCTTCTGGTGGCCCTGGCGGGCCAGCCGAACATCGGGAAGTCCACCATATTCAACATCCTCACCGGGCTGTCCCAGCACGTAGGAAACTGGCCGGGGAAAACAGTGGAGAAGAAAGAAGGGGTCCACCACTCCGGCGAGGTTGAAATGCGGATCGTGGACCTCCCCGGGACGTACAGCCTCACGGCCTGCTCCGAGGAGGAAAAGGTCGCCCGGGATTTCATCGTCCACGAGAGGCCCGACGTGATCGTCCTCCTGGTCAATGCGGCCGGCCTGGAGCGAAGCCTCTATCTCCTCACGGAGATCCTGCTCCTCGGCCCGCCCGTGATCATTGCCCTGAACATGCTGGATGTGGCGGAGGACCAGGGAATTTCCATCGACGCAAATGCCCTCCAGGCCTCCCTCGGGATTCCCGTGGTT
>CAZXMK010000049.1:1945-13711 GCA_964641935.1 uncultured Syntrophaceae bacterium | reverse complement strand
GAAGAAGGGGCTCGAACTGACGGTCCACCCCTCGGTCTTCAAGAAGCCCCGCTACCTGAAGATCGGACCGGAGTTCAAGATCCACTTTCCGAAGTTCGAGCGCGAAACCGTCGAGAAGGCAGGGCTGAAGGTCGTGGAGTCGAAGGAGCCGCGGCCCCTTCTGGACGGGGACATCCTGTTCCTGGGCGAGGTCCCCCGGCGGACGGATTTCGAGAAGGGATTCCCCATCGCCTTCTGCCAGGAGGGGGGCGAGGAGAAGTGGGATGCCATCGAGGACGACACCTCCGTCGTCATGAACCTGAAGGGCAAAGGGCTGGTGATCCTGTCCGGCTGCGCCCATTCGGGGATCGTAAACACGGCCCTCTATGCCCGTGAGGTGACAGGCATGGAGAAGGTCCATGTCGTCATGGGGGGGTTCCACCTGAGCGGCCCCCTCTTCGAGCCCATCATCGGCCGGACCACGGAGGAGCTGAAGAAGATCAACCCCGCCTACGTCATCCCCACCCACTGCACGGGCCGGAAGGCCATCATGGAGATGGAGAAGGAGATGAAGGACGCCTTCATCCTGAACATGTCGGGAACGAAGCTCACCTTCGCGGCGTAACGGCAGGAAGGCTCTCCCGAGAAAGAAAACCGCGGGATGCGGCCCGGCGGATTGCACCGCCGGGCCGCCGGGCGACGGCTGAAGCCGCCGGGACGTCAAGACCGTCCCTGCGGCATGGGAAAAGGAGAAAAATTCATGTGGGATGCTTCGAAGTGCGATCTGTGCGGTGACTGCCTGACCCGGTGCCTTTACGTGGAGTACGATCGGGAGAAGGCGGCGGCGAACATTCAGGCCCTGATGGACGGACAGGACGCGGAGATCCTCCACCGCTGCGTGACCTGCTGCGCCTGCCGGGAGTACTGCCCCACCGGGGCCGACCCTTTCGACCTGATCCTGCGGGCCATGGAAGAAAAAAAGGCCTTCCCGGCACCGCCGGAAACGGGACAGATGTTCGCCCTCGCGGGGACCCTCCCGGCATCGGTGACTCCGGGAGACGCCGACAAACCCGCCCTGTCGATCTGCGTCATGGAGGGAAGCCTGCCGCCCGGGGCGCTGGAGGGAGAGCTGTTCAAGGGGCTGACCCTCGTCAAGGGCGGCGACTACTTCTGCTACGTGGGATACATCCACATCGGCCAGGAGAGCCCTGTGGAGCAGCACGCCCGGCGGTTCATCGACAACCTGGCGGCCCTGGGAAAGGACATCGTGTTTCTCCACGACGACTGCTATGCGATGGTGGACGCGAAGATCGGGGACTACGGCATCACGGCGCCTTTCCGGTACATGCACCTGTACGAGTACGTGAGGAACTACCTGCGGGACCACCGGGAACGGATCAGACCGCTGGGGAAAAAGGTCGCCTACCAGCGGCCCTGCGCCTCCCGGTACACGCCGGACAAGGACGTATTCCTGGACGAAATCTTCGAGTTGATCGGGGTGGAGCGGGTGGCCCGCCGGTATGACCGGGAGGAGGCGCTCTGCTGCACCGGCGCGTTCGCCCGCGTATACCCGGATCTGGCCCGGGAGATCGCCACCCGGAATATCGACGACGCCGTCGCCTTCGGGGCGGAGGCGATCGTGACCCTCTGCCCCATGTGCGACCGGGTGCTCCGCAAGCCCGCGGCGGCCAGGGGGCTGACGAAGATCTACGTGACCGACCTGTGCCGGATGGCCCTGGGGGAGATCCCCTTCCCGGCGGCATAGCGGGAGAGAGGGAAAGGGTTTCCATAAAGCCGCTTTCATGCTATTTCTCCGTCACCGGAAACACGGCTGACAGGAAGGAGAACAGGATCCGCTTCCAAGGGGAATTGCAACCGTAACACCCATGAAAGAGAAATCGATGCAACATCCATTGTTTTTCACCCCATTAATATGAGGCGCTGAGAGAGAACCCGGGCGGTTCTCCGAAAACGCCGCTCCTCCGCTTTTCCGCCCATAACCGGTCGGCCCCCTGCCCGGTCATGCCGCGGGGAATGCGGCAAGGCACGGCAGGGAGGCTCGATTGGATCTTCGGAATCCAACCACATCCGATCATTTCCAGAAAATCACGACCACTCGTTCGGGTGGCCTTCCGCCTTAGCTCGCCGTTGACGATGCCCTGAGCATCGGATCGAAGGGCTGCCGCGCTGCAGCCGGACATGCCGGAACCGTGGAATCCGCCTCCGGCATGACCCTGCGGGGCGGCGTCACAACACAACCCAGTACAAATCAGATGGAAAAGGAGAATCGCTTGTGAACGGAATCAAGAATTTGTTCGCGGGGCGGTGGGGCATCATCGGCGTCGGCATCCTCATCGGCATACTGGCTCCGCTTCTGCAGAAATCAGGAAACCCCGGCAACATGGGCGTCTGCGTGGCCTGCTTCGAGCGGGACATTGCCGGGGCGCTCGGCCTCCACCGGGCGGACGTGGTGCAGTACATCCGCCCGGAGATCATCGGCTTCGTTCTCGGGGCACTCATTGCCGCGTATCTGTTCAAGGAGTTTCGCCCCCGCCTGGGATCGGCGCCGATCGTACGGTTCGTCCTCGGCATGTTCGCCATGATCGGGGCGCTGGTGTTTCTCGGATGCCCCTGGAGGGCGGCCCTGCGCCTGGCCGGCGGCGACTGGAACGCCGTTCTCGGCCTGGCGGGCCTCGCCGTCGGCATCGGGATCGGCACCTTGTTCCTGAAAGGCGGCTACAACCTGGGCCGCACCCAGCAGACCCACCACACGGCGGGCTGGATGCTTCCCCTCGTCATGATCGGACTGTTGTGCCTGCTGCTGATCTTTCCCCAGGTCCCCGGCGAAGCGAAAAGCGGGGTTCTTTTCTACAGCGTGAAGGGTCCGGGAGCCATGCATGCGCCCCTGGCAGTGTCTCTCGGCGTCGGTCTCGTGATCGGTTTCCTCGCCCAGCGGAGCCGTTTCTGCACGATGGGCGCCATTCGCGACTTTGTTCTCTTCCGGCAGATGCACCTCCTGTCGGGGTTTATCGCCCTGATCGTCACCGCCTTTGCCGTCAATTTCATCGTCGGCCAGTTCAAGCCGGGATTTGAGGGACAGCCCGTCGCCCACACGATGCACCTGTGGAACTTCGCCGGGATGGCCCTGTCAGGCCTGGCGTTCTGCCTGGCCGGCGGATGCCCGGGACGCCAGCTCTTTCTGTCCGGCGAGGGCGACGGCGATGCCGCCGTTTTCGTGGTGGGCATGATCGTCGGCGCCGGGATCGCCCACAACTTCGGTCTGGCCAGCTCTCCCGCCGGCGTCGGCCCTTACGGAATCCCGGCGGTCATCGTCGGCTTTGCCGTGTGCCTGTTCATCGGCTTCACCATGAGAAAAAGGATTGCCTGAGAAGGAGGAAAACATGTCGAAAACAATCGATGCCCGCGGTCTTTCATGCCCCCAGCCCGTCCTGATGACCCTTGACGAGATCAAGGCAGGCACCTCGACCGAAATGACTGTCCTGGTGGACAGCGACGCCTCGAAGGAAAACGTTTCCCGGGCGGCGGCAGGCAAGGGATGGACGGTCGCCGGAATCAGCGAGAACGGCGGAGTGTACAGCATCACCATCAAAAAAGGCTGATCGCCGTGGCCCTCTTTCCCTTTTTGAGAGGAAAGCAGACACGAAAAGAATCCCCCGGCCCCGACGGCCGGGTGGACCGGGGGATTCTCGTGTTTGAAAACACGGGCGAGGTCATCCAGGCGGAAACCCTGCTGAAAAAAGGCGGATGGGAAATCCGGGTCATGGGTCCCCCGCCGGAGATCCGGCAGGGGTGCGACCTGGTGATCGAATTTCCCCTGATCGAGGAACTGCAGATTCTCAGAATTCTTGAAGCGGCAAAACTGCCGCCACTGAGAATGGTTCCCGTCACCGGTCCCCTCCTGGAGCCGGTGAATATCTTTCAGGTCAAGGATTTCGGCAGGTACCTCATGGTGCGGGCGGCCAATATGAAGCTCACCGTGGACAGGGAAAACGGCATGATCGTCAACGTTTCCGGAGGAGGATGCCCCGATGTTCCGTACCTGGCTGCTTCCATGGTGGGGCAGAACCTTGCCGATGCGCCGAATCCGCGGGACATCGGGCACACGCTCTGCGGTTACGCTCTTCAACTGGCCCTGGAGGAGGTCAAACGCCTATGCTCTGCATAATGGGAACGGTTCCCTCGGAGGTCTTCCCCCTTACGGAAGGGACGGCCGTCATGAACGGCGAACGGCTTCGAATCGGCTCCGTGACGATCGATGTGAACCGGGGAACACCCGCCCTCGTCGCCGCCGCCGCCGTTGCGGCGGATACCCTGGGAAGACCGGGGCCTTTTGTCTGCCTGGTCGGCGATACGGGGACGGGCAAGGGAAGCCGACACCTCTATCGGCACATGACCGCCGCCTTGCCCGGGAACTCCTTCCGGACCATTGTTTTTCACTACCTGCAGCCCATTGTTCACTGGCACAACAGGCTGGAGGGCATCCTGGAAGCCCTGAGCCCCCGGCCGACGCTGATCGCCGATGCGGGATTCATGTACGTGGCCAAAATGAGCGGCCGGGCATCCATCTACGACCTCTTCACCCCCGACGTGGGAGAGCTCGCCTTCCTTGCGGACGAGGAGGCGCCCCACCCTTTCTACACCAGGGGGTTCATCCTCCACGAGGAAAACCGCATCCCCGACCTGATCGCCCGGGCATACCGGCACGGCAACGCGGCCCGGCATCTCCTCGTCAAGGGGGCCAGGGATTACCTGGCCGATGAAAAGGGAATCCTGGAAACGGTCGACAGTCCCGCCGAAGAGGCGATGGAGGCCATGGGCGGAACAGGCGATACCCTGACCGGCCTTGTGTCCGTTCTCATCGATTCGGGAATGAGCATCCGGGACGCGGCACCCGCCGCCATGAGGACAAACCGCCTGGCCGGCCGGCTCGCAAGATCCACACCGGCTACCCGGATCGGGGAACTAATCCGCAACATCCCGCAGGCCCTGCGAAACGTGCTGGAAGCGTCTTTCTAAACAACCACGCAAAGGACCTGCCATGAAAAACAAAACAGCGGCCATCACGCAGGAGACGGTCATTCTCGACATCATCAGCCGGTACCGCGAAACGGAGGCCGTGTTCAAGAAGCTGGAAGAGGAAACGGGCGCCTGCATCTGCTGCCAGGCCCTGTTCCTTACGATCGGGGAAGCGTCGGCCCGGTTCGGCTTCGACCCGGACCGCGCCCTCGACGACATCCTTGGATTGATCCGCACAACGGAGATCCCGTGAGGCGGGCGGAACGGCAGGGGACGGACGGCTGTCGGGAGCGGCGCTCAGACACTCGACAGGACTTCATCCCCGGCATTCCGGTTTTCCCGCTCCGGCCCCGGACCGGCCATCAGATGATGACGAAGCCGATCTCTCCGATCGTCTCCGGCCTGAACGCCCGGATGGTGTGGGTCCTGACATTACCCGTGGCGCCGAGCTCCAGCACGAAACTGATGGCAACCTCGTCGCTGGGGGCCTCGCAAATGGCGACGTAATCCCATTCTCCCATGGTCAGATAAACACCCGTTACAACCCCGCCTTTCTTTTCAAAGCTCTTCTTCGCTTCAGCGATCAACTGGGTTGAGCCCTTCACGGTACGGACCCCCTGGTCCGTCAGGTTCATCAGAATGATATAGAGTTGCATACCGTCTCCCCCCTTTCGCAGCTGATGGGAATGTGCGCCGCCCCCGATCCGCCTTTCATGCCGCCGGAGGAGGCACCCCGCCCCGTCCGCCGCATGGAAGGCCCGGCAACGTTTTCTTTCAGAATTCTCTAAGGGTGAAGGAATGGAGACAACCCAGGGAACGGAACATCTTCTCGGAAACGGGTGAAACGATAAAAAGGAGCCGATCTCTTCTGCGTCTTGACTCCCATTATACAGGGAGTGACCCTGTAATGCATGCTTTTCCGTTCAGCTTTTCCGTTCAGAACCGGCAACGCATTCCCGCGGATCCCGGCTTGCCCTTGCTTCCCAGGGCGTCGAGCAGGACGGCGGAAGCGTGTTCGCCGGTGCAGTGGCAGGGGATCACCAGGTCCGGATCCAGCGAAAGGAGTGCAGCCACGGTGCGGTCGAGACGTTCGCGGCCGGCATTGAGGAGGTGCAATCCTCCGATGACGGCCCGGATTCGCATTCCGCCGTTCAGCTTCTGCACCCGGTTCAGGGTATTCAGGAGTCCCGCGTGGCAGCAGCCGACACACACAACCAGCCCTTCGTCCGTCCGGATCCACAGGGCGAGGTCATCTTCGATCGGATCCGCCTGCCGGCCTTCGCGATCAAGAAAGAACGCACCCCCCGTGTCCTCGAATCCGGACTCCCGGGGCACCGGGCCCGTGAGACCGACATCTCCCGGAAGAGACACAGGGTTCTGGATCCAGTGAAGACGTTCCAGGGGGAATCGGTCCAGGGCCGACGAGGAGTCCTTCGGCATGTGGATCGCCCTCGCCGCTCCGTCCCGAATGGCATACCGGGGCAGAACGACACCCGGATGACAATATATTTCAAGCTTCCTGGCCCTTCGCAGGACCTGGGGAATTCCCCCCACGTGGTCATAGTGCCCGTGGCTCAAGACCATCATATCCGCCCCGGCCAGATCGACGCCAAGAGCCCAGGCGTTGGGCACCAGGGCCGCACCCTGACCCGTATCGAAGAGGATGCGCTGCTCATCCGTCTCGATCCAGAGCGAGAGGCCGTGCTCCGCCGTCAGTCCGGGGGCCGCCCGGTTGTCGACCAGGATGGTGATTTCAATCGGTTGGCTCATGGTTTCTCCCCTATCCTGCAATCTCTGCCCAGATTCTTCGAATGTCCTCGACGCAGGGGGCGTCGATCTCCACGACGGCCCTCTCCTGAAGCTGGGCCGTGGTCACGGAGCGGTCGTACCGGATGCGGCCGGAGACCCGGGCCCCCATTCCTCTCGCCTTATCCTCGATCCGCTCCGTCATCGCCGTATTCAGGTCCCACTTGTTCACGCAGACCACCGCCGGGATGTTGAAATGCCGGGTCAGCGAAAGCAGCCGCTCCAGGTCGTGCTCTCCCGATACGGTCGGCTCCGTCACGGCCAGCACCTCCGTCGCCCCCGTCAGAGACGCAATGACGGGACAGCCGATCCCCGGGGGACCGTCCACCAGGATCAGGGACCGGTTTTCCTCCTCCGCAATGCGACGGGCCTCCTGACGAACCGTCGTAACGAGCTTCCCCGAATTCTCTGCCGCGATGCCGAGCCGGGCGTGCACCATCGGGCCGCAACGGGTCTCGGAGACCATCCACTCCCCGCAGAGCCGCTCCGGAAAATCGATGGCCTCCGCCGGGCAAAACCGGACACAGACCCCGCATCCCTCGCAGGAAACCGGATCGATGGCAAACACGGACCGGCCGGAGGAGTCTTCCGTCCTCATCACGGCCTCAAAGCGGCAATCGTCGAGGCAGAGACCGCAACCGATGCAGTCCTCCGGCCGGATGACCGCCTCGCGACCGCTGTAAAACGCATGCCGCGCCTTCACCGCCGGTGAGAGAACCAGATGCAGATCCGCCGCGTCCACGTCACAGTCCGCAATGACCGGCCGATCCGCCAGCACGGCGAACGACGCCGTCAGGCTGGTTTTTCCGGTTCCTCCCTTGCCGCTGATGATCACGATCTCCTTCATTTTTCCAATCCTTCCCGGGTTCTCCTCCCCGAACACGAAGCAGGAGAAAACCCGACCGCTATCCACACCGGAGCATCGTACCGTTTCCGCGGCATTCGCCCCGATCCGGACCGCCCTGACGTGTCCGGCATTCAGGAATCGGCCTTCGCGTACACGCTTCTCCCGTCGGAGACAACCCAGCGGATCGTTCCCGCCGCGATCAGGGCGTCGATCCGCTTGAGGACCTCGACCACGTGAACACCCAATCCCGATGCAATGTCCTCGACCGTGCAGGGCCTTCTCCGGAGCAGGGCCAGGATGTCCTCATCCCTGACCGCCGGCAGCGAAACAGCCCGGATCTTCTCCGCATAGTCACAGATGATGTCGACCGGCTCCGGGAAGAGATGCTTCAGCACCGCCATCTCATCGGAGGGAACCGAAAGAGCGGCGGGCTCCGCGGGCGGACGGACCGCCGTGTTGAGCTGCACCCTCGAAGGCCCGATGAGCGAGACCAGGGCCGCGATCTTTTTCGCCTCCGCAGGAACGCCCGTCAGACCGGCCAGGAGCAGGGTCTCCAGCCACACCTCCCCCGGGAATCTTCGGGTGAACTCCGCCATGCCGTCCACCATGCACTCGAAGGATATGCCTTCGTGCGGACGGTTCACGATGCGAAACATCCTCTCGTCCCCGGCATCCAGCGACGGGAGCACAAGGTCCGCCGACATCAGATCGTCCTGCACGTCCCTCATCCACAGCAGGGACCCGTTGGTCAGAACCGCCACGGGTACCGTCGTCCGCCGGCGAATTTCTTCGATCACCCGTCCGATGCCGGAGTGCAGCGTCGGCTCCCCCGATCCGGCCAGGGTGATGTAGTCCGGAATGTCTCCTCCCGCCAGTTTCCCGTCCAGCTCCGCCAGGACGGCATCGACAGGCGCGTACACGTCCCTTGTCAGGGTCCTGTTTGTCGTCCGTCCCAGCTGGCAGTAGATGCAGTCGAAGGTACAGACCTTGAAGGGAACAAGATCGACCCCCAGGGAACGCCCAAGGCGGCGCGACGGGACGGGCCCGTAGACATAGTGATACTCACTGTCGCTCATGATCCGCCCGAGCACGGCGAATCGCCGCAGCGCTCGGCCCTCCCGCAGCAGGTCCTGCCTGTCCGGTCCAGGGAGCATCCGTCCCCCCGTCCCTGTCCTCGCGCCGAGCCGCCCCCTTTCATGATGAAGCCGGCGCCGCCGCTGACAAGCCTCTTTACGCGGCCGCTGCACTCCGGGCATTCCGCGAGGGGCGCCTCGCTGATCCCCTGTCTCCGCTCAAAACGGATCCCGCACCGTTCGCACTCGTACTCATAGGTCGGCATGACTCAACCCCTCCTGTCCGCAATCCGCCGCATGACGTTTCCGACAAGCCCGAGGAAGCGTTCCCGGTATTCCGGAAGCGCCTCGACGACAAGCTCACCCCGCGAATACGCCTCGGCAATGCGCCGGTCGTCCGGTATCTCCAGGAGGACCGGGATGTTTTCCTCCGCGCAGTAGACATGCACCCGACCGTCGCCGACCCCGACCCGGTTGATCACGACGCCGAAGGGAATTCCGAGTTCCCGAACCGTCTCCACGGCAAGTCTCAAGTCGTGAAGTCCGAACGGGGTCGGCTCCGTGACCAGGACGACGAAGTCGACGTCCCGGAGCGTGGCGATCACGGGACAGGACGTTCCGGGCGGCGCGTCCAGGATCGCGGGCAATCCGTCTTTGATCCGGGCCTTCACCGCACGGATGAGAGGGGGTGCCATGGCCACGCCGATATCAAGGCGACCCTGGATCAGGGTGATGCTGCCGGCCCGGATCGTCTCGATCACGCCGATCCGGCGATCGACTTCCCGGATCGCCCTCGGAGGGCACACCATCATGCAGCCGCCACAGCCGTGGCACATCTCGGGAAAGACCAGGGGCAGCGTTCCGAAAGAAACGATGGCATGGTACTCGCAGAAGGATCCGCATTCACCGCAGCCGTCGCACAGGGATTCATCCACTTCGGGAACCGGGATGCTGACGGGTTCCGCCTCGCTGACAGTACCCGGCAGAAAGAGATGGGCGTTCGGCTCCTCCACGTCGCAGTCCAGAAGAAGCACCTCCGAACCGAGAACCCTGGCCGCATTGACCGCCACCGTTGTCTTGCCGGTACCGCCCTTTCCGGATGCAATGGCCAGAATCATTCCGCACCCCCCGGCGTCTTCCCGATATGACATTCCCGGCGGCCGTTCCCGCCTCTTCCGGCCCGGAACCCTGAACGGCCTTCCCCGGCGCCGCCCCTCACGACCAGTGTCCCTCGACGTTGGCGGCGTCCGCCTCGGTCAGGCCTCCGGCACGGTACAGATCCAGGGCTTCCCGGACGGTCGAGGCACCGGCAGTGTAAATCCGGATTCCCGCCGCGGAAAGCACGCGAAAAGCCTTGGGACCGCAGTTCCCGGTAACGACGGCCCCGGCGCCCGAGCGGGCCACGGTCTGTGCCGACTGGATGCCCGCACCCTGGGCGGAGTCCATGGTTTTCCGGTTGTCGATCACCGTGAAGGTGTCCGTATCCAGGTCATAAATGAGAAATTTCGGGGCACGGCCGAAACGGGCGTCCAGCGGTGCGCCGAGATCATCCCCCGATGTAGAAAATGCGATCTTCACGAATGGCTCCTCCTTGTATGCAGCGGCATCCGTTGCGCCGGCCGCACCGGCTCACCCGCCGGTACGGCCGACCCCTCTGTGCCGCCCGGGTCCTCTGTCAGGCCGCCGTCCCGCTCTCCATCTCGGCGAGACGCCTGCGGATCAGGTTCAGTTCCGACTCCATGGCGTCGGCCTGATTCCGCAGGGCCTGCCTTTCCATCCCGGGATCGGGAGCGGAGCCGGACACCGGATAGCCATATGGGGCTCCATACCCGCCGAACCGCATCCAGCCCGGCAGGCCGGTGGCGAAAAACCGGTTTCTCCATCCACAGCCGCCTCCTCCGAAACCCCGTCCGCGGCCGAACCCCATTCCGAATCCGCCGCCCCGCCCGGCCACCTGGTTCATGTATCCGGGAACGCCGAATCCCGCGCAGAGTCCGGCTGCGCGTCCGGTCATGGCACCCAGACCCCTGGGTCCCGTTCCATCTCCTCTTGGCATGTTTATGTCCTCCTTCCTATGGTTTCATCATGCTCTTGTCATCGTGGTGCCGCATTCCGGGCACTGGCGTTCAAAGCAGGGCACGCCCCGCTGGTGGGGTTCCCGGTGTCCGCACTGGGGACAGACACACTCGCCCGCCGGTCCGGCCATCTTCCGGCCCCCCATGCGGCCCAGGCCCTGTCCCGCTCCGGCCGCGCCGCCCATCCCGCGACCACCGCCTTGACCTCTTCCTCCGCCTCTTCCATTCATGGTGTAATCCTCCCTGGATGTACCGCTCATCTGTCCGAACCGGCCTCGTCCCCTCCCGGAACAGCCCGGCATGGCAAAGGCATCTCCCTTCAGTCCGCCGCGGATCCACGCCTGGACAACCTCCTGCAGGTCGCCCGCCACGAAGGGGACCACCCGAATCCCGTAAGCGTTTACCATTCCGTAGAGAGGCTTTGAAATTGCGCCGCATACCAGTGTTCCGATTCCCAGCTCCGCGAGACGCAACACTTTCTGAACCGGAAGATCCCCGGGAAGGACCTGATGCTCCTCCCTGACGATCCTTCCCGACTCGACCTGCACGATCAGGACCTGCCCTGCACTGTCGAAGACCGGCGCGATTCGTCTGTTCCAGCAGGCAAACGCCACGTTCATGGGGAGCCTCGTTTTCCCTTTTGTCACTATGAACTGCATTCTCTGTGCCAACCTCTCGCAAGGGGGCAACAAAGCATGAATCCATTAAATTTATTTATCTTTATTCTCGAACGAAAGGGTGCGGAGGGACCATTGAGTATCAGGCTTGCTACTGTACGGAGGTGGTACAGTTGCGTCAGGACTTCTCTTTGGCAGCCCGGGAGGAGCGGCCGTCTTGCTTTGGAAGGGAAATTCCCAATTTTCTGAGCTTTCTGAAGAACGTCGTCTTGTGGATGCCGAGATCCCGTGCCGCCGCGAGGCGGTTGTACCCGTTCCGCTCCAGCGCCGCC
>CAZXMK010000049.1:0-1845 GCA_964641935.1 uncultured Syntrophaceae bacterium | reverse complement strand
GCCGAGATCCCGTGCCGCCGCGAGGCGGTTGTACCCGTTCCGCTCCAGCGCCGCCCGGATCGCCTGGATATCGAGGAGTTCGTGGGCGGAGCGGACGTCTGTCTCCGCACCCGTGGAGGCGCCGCGGGACGTCAGTTCGTCGGGGAGATGGCCGATTCCGATCAGTCCTTCCCGACAGAGGATAAACGCCCGCTCGATCACATTCTCGAGTTCCCGGACATTGCCCGGCCACTCGTGGGCCATGAGCAGGGCAATGGCCTCGGCGGTGATGCCCCGGATGGATCTGCCCTGCAGCCGGTTGAACCGCTGGATGAACTGGTCCGCCAGGAGCGGGATGTCCTCCTTGCGCCTGCGGAGCGGCGGGAGTTCCACCCGTACCACGTTGATCCGGTAGTAGAGGTCTTCCCGGAAGCCCCCTGTTCGCACCCGTTCCGCCAGGTCTCGATTGGTGGCGACGATCACCCTTGCATCCACCGTCTCGGTTCGCGTTCCCCCCAGCGGCTCATAGGTCTTCTCCTGAAGGACACGCAACAGCCGCACCTGGAGCGCCGGGCTGATCTCCCCAATCTCGTCGAGAAAAATGCTCCCGCCTTTCGCCAGGGCGAAGCGGCCCGGCTTGTCCTTGCCCGCCCCCGTGAAGGCACCGGCCTTGTAACCGAACAGCTCGGATTCGAGAAGCGTATCCGGCAGGGCCCCGCAGTTCACGGCAATGAAGGGACCTTCCCGTCGGGGGCTCAGGTCGTGGATCGTCCGGGCGATCAGTTCCTTGCCCGTTCCCGTTTCGCCAAGCACCAGGACCGTGCTCGGGCTTGCCGCGATGGCCGGCATAACCTCGAAGACCCGCTGCATCAGGGGGCTCCGGCTCACGAGGTCGCCGACCCGCACCCGGCCCGCCAGCTCCTGGCGCAGGGCCTCCACCTCGGAGAGATCCCGGAAGGTCTCGGCGCCCCCGATCACCCGGCCGTCTGCGTCCTTGAGCACCGCCGTGGAGACGCTGATGGGGATGCGATTCCCATCAGCATCGATGATGTATCCGGATTTTCCGATGACGGGCCTGCCGGTTTTCAGGGTTTTCTGAAGCGCACAGCCGTCGCCGCACATGCTGGACCGGAACACCTCCGAGCAGGGCCGTCCGATGGCCTCCCGACGGGCAACGCCGGTGATCTCCTCGGCGGCCCGGTTGAAGGAGGAGATGCGCCAGTCCATGTCCACGGTGAAGACGCCGTCGGAGATGCTCTCCAGAATAGCCTCGTTGGGTGTTGCGATCCTTTCACCTCCACCGGTTTTTCGACGTCCCATATCCACGGCTCCTCTGCAGTTCCCCTATCTTTCACCCAGGACCGGAAAGCCGGCCGGCTCGGCCTGTCCTGGCTAAGACTACCTGGTTGGACTCCATTGTCAAGGCCGTTCCTTCAGAGGCCCTCCGAAGGGCCATTGACATCCGGCAATCGAAATGTCATGAATATCACGAATAGGAAAGATCCGCGCTTTGCGAACACCGACATGTCTTCCGTATCAATCGCAAGGTATGGCGGCGATCCCCTCCACTTGCCATATGCTCCGCCGCCTCCGGCAGCCCGTTTTGAGTCCCGAAAAGGGTGAGGATAGACAAGACAACCCGCATCAATCCGGAAAGGAGGTTCCCATGGCAAAAGAGATGAAGGTCGGCTGTGCCCGGCCCACGGGGGGCCCCGTGGGCGAAGCGGTGGTCGAGGCAACCGGAGATGCTCCCCCCCAACCCCGGCAGAAGGAGGTGAAGCAGATGGTGACGGTCGGCAAGAAGGCGCCGGATTTCACGGCGCCGGCATACCAGAAGGGCAAGTTCATCGAGGTGAAACTCTCGGA
>CAZXMK010000048.1:0-13812 GCA_964641935.1 uncultured Syntrophaceae bacterium | reverse complement strand
TGGCCTGCTCGGAGGAAGACAACGATGAATGCCTCGGAAGCCCGGATTACTTCAAGGGTCTGAAGAAACGCTTCCCGAAAATCCCCACCCAGATCCTCCCCGAGTGAAGCGTTAGTCACTTTCCTGAAATCTGGAACTTGAAACCCGCGAGGTTTTCTTCTAACCTGCGGCGTGGGACCTGCGACCTGTGAC
This sequence comes from uncultured Syntrophaceae bacterium, assembly GCA_964641935.1. GTDB lineage: Bacteria > Desulfobacterota > Syntrophia > Syntrophales > PHBD01 > PHBD01. The sequence goes on along the minus strand of CAZXMK010000048.1, from coordinate 13,620 downwards.
CGTCTTCACTCCCCTTCGCGCTGCACATACACCGTTCGTGTGGGGTAGGCGAACTCGATGCCCTGCTCCTCGAAGCGCCGGAATATCTCCTGGTTGATCCTTTCCTGAATGTCCATGTACACGTTGTATTCCGGGTTGGTCACGTAGTAGACGACCTCGAAGTTCAGCGATGAATCGCCATACTCCTTGAAATGAACGCGGTCGAGGCGCGTGTTCTCCTGGTTGTTGACTATGTCGGTGATGATCTCCTTGATGGCCTTCAATTTTTCAAGGGAGGTCTGGTATACGACGCCGAGCTTGAAAACGATGCGCCTTTCGGACATGCGGCCATAATTGCGGACACGGCTTTTCAGGAGGTCGTTGTTGGAGAAGACCAGTTGCTCTCCGCTGAGGCTGCGGATCCGCGTCGTCTTCAGGCCGATATGCTCGATGGTGCCGGCGAGGGAATCGACGACGATGAAATCGCCTATGACAAAAGGTTTGTCCAGCACGATTGACAGGGAAGCCAGAAGGTCACCGAGTATGTTCTGGACCGCCAGGGCGACCGCGATGCCTCCTATGCCGAGGCCGGTGATAAGGCCGGTGATGTTGACGCCCAGATTGGCCAGCATCGAGAGAAGGACGATGATCCACAGGATGATGCGTGCGACAAACCCGAGGAAGGTGATCGTGGTGGCGCTGGAGGCGTCCTCACCCATGCGTTTCTCGATGTTCCGGGCGAGCCCGAAAGACACGGCGGCGCTTGCCCAGAAACCTCCCTGCAGGATGAGGACGAGGACGATCGTTTTCTCCGATACGGTTGTGACGGCAGGCTTGAACGTGATCGTGAGGGACGCCACGTAGGCGGAGGCAATAAGGAGGAAGAAGAACTTCGTATTCTCGAGAATGCCGACGAGAAGGTCATCGATCCTGTTGTGGGTCAGAAGACCCAACTTTGACAACCGGTTGATCCCGATGCGCTGGATGATCTTCAGCACGGCGAACACGACTATCAGAATGCCCACCGCGATGAGCCAGTCCTGCACGGTATTTCCGTAATAGATCTTGTTCAGCAGTTCCATATGGTTCCTTCAGTGTAATCTGCGAGGCAAGGACGATCAGTTGCCTCGTCGAGCCCGGTTGTCCAGAAAGAAAAATCATAGAACAAGGCAGTTTCCTATGTCAAGGCCGGGAACGGTATGGACGTGGCGCAACAACGTGAGCCGTGCCCTGTGTCACGAAAGAATCAATCCTTTTATGGACGACAACATGTTACGAAAACACATTATGCAAGTTTTATAGTACAGAAATATGCAATTCAATGATTCTTGTGACGTGTGGGAAGGAACGGGTACCTGGTCACGCTTTGTCGAAGAGGTAACGGGAAAGCATATCTTGAAGTTCATTCACCAGTCGCTCCTCTCCCACGGGAGAGTCGAAGATCACCGCGCGGTGCGCCACTTCCTCTGTGATAGCCAGAACCAATTCGGCGGCGGCCTCGAGGTCCCGCACCCGATACTCTGTGGTTGAGGACCACATGAATTCCAGAAGTGAGGTGAGAAAACGTTTCTCCCGCTCTCTGGCCCAGGCGGCAATATCGGGGTCGGCGATCTGCATTGCCATGACCTCCCGATGGAATGCCTTGTTCTGGTGATGAGCGGCGATGGCGCGGCCAACAAGCGAGGCCAGTATCCGCGGCTCAGGATGACCTTCGCGCCGCATTTGCAGCCCACTTTCGAACAGTTGCTCCCCGATCTCCCTCTCGATACGCTGGCACACGGCCATGAACAGGGCTTTCTTGTCGACGAAGCAACGGTAGAACGTACCCGTGGCAACGCCGGCTTTTGCTGCGACATCCTTGGCTGTGGTTGCATGAAAGCCCCGGGTTCCGAAAAGATCAAGGGCCGCATCCAGAATGAGACCCTTCTTCCTGTCGGCCCGCTCTTGCTTTGGCTGGTATTCGCCATTCTTCCAGGTCATGGGTTCACCTTCGGTCTCTTCATAAGGCATGTGAACTGCCGTCGCACGGCAGGCCTCTGCAACTCGGTGAAGCCGGCCCTTCCGGCAAGCGCGACCTCAGCTTCAAAAAAATCCGCTGTGAGGTGCGCCGCAGGCTCCATGAGAAGGAATGTGCCGCCCGGTCTGATGAGGGCAAAGAACCGGGAAAGTATAGAAGCGGGATCGGGCACCTCGTGCAGAGAGTTGCAGGCCAGCACAAAGTCGAACGTCGACGTCGTCCGGATGCCGCCAGTCTCGCACAGCAAGGGCCGGATGATCTCATCCAGACCGGCTTTGCGAGCGCGTTCCATAGTCTTGTCGAGCATTTTCTGCTGGACATCGGCCGCAACGACATGACCGGACGCACCGGTCAGCCGGGCCATGCCCAGGGAATAATGGCCGAATCCGCAGCCGAAATCCAAAACGGAAGCACCTCTGGAGACATGGGGGCCCAATACCTTTTCCGGCGGGTGGATCAAGCGTCGAAGGGGATTATCGAAGAAGTATGCCATCCACCAGGGGCAGACCTTGTGTTCCCCTGCCTTCTGAGTATTTGTTTTTGAATCTTTCATAGGTTTGTCTCCCGGGCATTCTTTAAGCATAAATATGAACTAAAGCTCACTTTATGTCAATATACATATGAATAAAAGTTCATGTTATTTGGTCTGGAGTCTGTCCCCGCGGTGCCGCAGACAGGTACATGGAAATAACCCTATCGTATTCGGCAGATGGAACCGTAACTGACAAATACATCAGTCAATAACTGTCATATTTCACGGTAATTGTCGCCGATGATCGTATCTTTCCGATATTAAAGGATGTAGTCTCTGGCACACAATGTGCGTAAGTCTTGAACGGACAAATTTTATGGAATGTATCTCAATCATACATAGCTGAAAGGAGCGACTCACATGGAAAAGGATGGTAAGAACAAGACTTCCGGCATGACAGGGGAGAAAAAGGAAGGGCTCGCGATGAACAGGCGTGACCTCCTGAAGACCTCTCTCGGCATCGGCGCCGTCGCGGCAGCCGGGGCTTTTGGCCTTCACTTTGGGGGCAGCAAGGCAGAGGCGGCTCCGCTTCGCCAGTTGCCGAAGAAATGGGACGAGGAGATCGACGTCGTGATCGTGGGTTCCGGTTTTGCCGGGCTGGCGGCAGCGGCGGAGGCAGCGGCAGCCGGAGCCAAGACCGTGATACTCGAGAAGATGCCCACATACGGCGGCAATTCGATCATAAACGGCGGCGTGTACGCGTCCTGGGACGATGAGTACCATCTGCGTCAGAAATTGAACCTTGGCAATGACAGCGTCGACCAGCACAAGGCGGACACGCTGAAGGGCGGGGATTTCTACGGTATTCCTGACCTGGTCGAGATCCTTGCCAAGGGCGCCACACCGGCCCTCAACTGGATGATCAAGGACGGCGGTTTGAAGATCAGGCAAACGGTCACGAGGGCAGGAGGACACAGCGCTTACAGGACACATACCTGTGTTGAGGGTGTGGGCCGTGGGTACACCGAAGCGATAAAGAAGATCGCCGAAGGCAAGGGAGCGAAGATACGACTCGGCGCCGAGGTCACCTGGATCTGGAGAAAAGACGTCAACAGCCCCGTCGCGGGTGTTGAGATAAAGACCCCGAAAGGGAAGAAAAACATCAAGATAAAAAAGGCCCTTGTTCTGGCTTCAGGCGGGTTCAGCAGGGACATCAAGATGCGGGCGGCATTCAACCCCGGCATCGTCCCCGAGTTCAACTGCACCAACCACCCCGGTGCAACGGGCGAAATGCTCCGGTTTGCCCAGTCGATCGGGGCTGATTCCCTGCAGCTCGCCTTCATCCAGCTCTATCCCTTCGCGGAGCCCGAAACGGGCATTCTCGATACGCCTGCCGTTTATCCCTTCAACGGTGTCGGTTACGGCCTCGTCTATGTCAGCAAGAAGGGCAAGAGATTCGTCAACGAACTGGAACGCCGCGACGTATGCTCCTTTGCCCAGATCAAGCTGGGAGACAAGCCGACATACTCCGTCTTCAACGAGGAGATGGTAACAAAGATGGGCGGTACAAAGGAAGAGGTCGAGAAGGGCATCAAGAAAGGCCGTTTCATCAAGGCAGAGACGATCGCCGAACTGGCCGGCAAGCTGAAGATACCGGCGGATGTTCTTGAGGACACGATAAAGAAACACAACCAGTACATCAAGGACGGCAAGGACCCCGAATGCAACAAGCCGATGACGAAGAGCATGATCCCCCTCGATAAGGGTCCCTTCTATGGCATAGCCCAGTGGCCTGCCGTTCACCACACGATGGGTGGTCTGAGAATAGACAAGGACGCCCGGGTCATCGATATATGGGGCGAACCCATCCCGCGTCTTTATGCGGCTGGCGAGGTAACGGGTGGGGTTCACGGCTCCAACCGTCTCGGAAGCAACGCCATTCCCGATGCCGTGTCCTTCGGCCGCGTGGCAGGCGTGAATGCCGCCAAGGCGTAAACGAAACCCCCTTGCAGGGAAGCCCGCGGAGAGGTTTCACGCGGGCTTCCCTTTCCCAAGGAAGGTCACCCATGAAGAAGAGACATTACCTGCTGTTCCTGTTGCCGGCGCTCCTGGCGGTCCTTCTCGTCCTGCCCGGCGGAAACGCGGACGGGGCGGCAAAAAAGGGCGGAGTCTCCTGCAGTTCCTGCCATGCAGACCTGAAGACCGTCGTCGGAAAAACCCACCCCCCCGTGACGGGAAAAGACCTGGCGGCCTGCCTTGCGTGCCACGCCCCCGACATGAGCGGCGATGCGAAGAAGCGTCCCTTCTCCGTCCGGATCCATGCCGGTCACATTCCACCGAAAGGCAGTCTCGACTGCCTCACCTGCCACGCCTGGACGCCCGGCAGGAGCTTCGGACTGATCGGCGTGAAGGGAAGCTGGGGAGCCCCGACCAAGGAGGACATGGACCTGCTCAAGGAGATTTACAGTACCCTGGCCAAGGAGGAATACACGGCGAAGCTCCATGCCGACAAGGGTGTGGCATGCGCCAGCTGCCACGGCAAGGCACTGCCCAAACCGGACGACACGGTGGAAAACGCCCGCTGCCTGACCTGCCACGGCCCGATGGAGAAACTGGCCCTGAAGACCGAGCCTAAAGACTTCAAGGATCGCAATCCCCACAAGTCCCACCTGGGGGAGATCGCCTGCACCGTCTGCCACAAGGCCCACGGTCCGTCCAAGGTCTACTGCCTCGACTGCCACGGGAAGTTTCAGATGAAGATACCCGGACAGGCGAAATAAGCCCAGGCCGTCCGGGACCGCGCTTCAGACGCTGTCCCCGACAGTTTTTCTTTCCCCCCGCCACCAGCACCGTTCCTGCGGATAAGTTCCGTCCCGCACCGTTCGTTCGCTTCACTCCCTTCAGAGAAAACAAACCGGCAGAATGGAACAGCGATTGAAAACAGTCCGGAGATTCCTTATGATGAAAGCACACATCTTGAAACGGCATGTTCATGAAACCGATCTTCACAACGGCCAGGGCCGGAAACATCATTCTCGATTCCATCGCCGACGGCGTCTTCACGGTGGATCGTGACTGGAGGATCACCAGCTTCAACCGGGCGGCCGAGCAGATCACCGGGGTCTCGCGACGGGAGGCCGTCGGTCAGCTCTGCCGGGAGGTCCTGAAGGCGGACATCTGTGAAAAAAACTGCCTTCTCAAGCAGACCCGGGAAACCGGCCGTCCCATCATCAACCGGACCATCAGGATCATCACCGCGGCGGGCCGCCGGATCCCCATCAGCATCTCGACGGCCATCCTGAAGGACGAGGACGGAAGCGCCATCGGAGCCGTCGAGACCTTTCGCGACATCAGCGTGGAAGAAGACTTGAGGAAGAAGATCCGGGGGAAATACTCCTGTGAAGACATTCTCTCCAAAAATCTGCAAATGCAGCGCCTGTTCGACATCCTCCCCGATGTGGCCGCGAGCGGCAGCACGGTCCTCCTGGAGGGGGAGAGCGGGACGGGTAAGGAGCTTTTCGCCCGGGCCATCCACAACCTGAGCCCCCGGAAAAACGGGCCTTTCATCGCGGTCAACTGCGGCGCCCTGCCGGACACCCTCCTGGAATCGGAGCTGTTCGGCTACAAGGCGGGGGCATTCACGGACGCCCGGCGGGACAAGCCCGGGCGCTTCCGGAGAGCCGAGAAGGGAACCCTGTTCCTGGATGAAATCGGCGATATTTCACCGGCGATGCAGATCCGGCTGCTCCGGGTGCTCCAGGAAAAGGTGTACGAGCCCCTCGGGTCGGTGGAGGCTGTCCCGGCGGATGCCCGGATGATCGCCGCGACCAACCGGAAGCTGGAGGATCTGGTCCGGGAAGGGAAGTTCCGGGAGGATCTTTATTACCGGATCAACATCGTTCGCCTGGTCCTGCCGCCCCTCCGCGAGCGCATGGAAGACGTTCCGATCCTGGCGGACCACTTCATCCGCCAGATGAACGCCCTGCAGAACAGGGATATTCCGGGTCTGTCAGACGAGGCGACGGCCTGCCTGATGTCCCACGGATTCCCCGGCAACATCCGGGAGCTGGAGAACATCATCGAGCGGTCCTTCATCCTCTGCAAGGAGGGTCCGATCCAGCCTCAGCACCTGCCCGAGTTTCTGTGGATCCGGGAAACGGGAGGGCTCCCGGGGGGCCCCGGGGAGCCCCTGTCGATGAAACAGATGGAGGCGGTTTTTCTCATGAGCGTCCTTCAACGGAACGGATGGAGCCGGATCAAATCGGCGAGGCAACTCGGCATTCACAAGAGCACCCTCTTCCGGAAGATGCGGGCGCTCGGCATCCGCCCTCCCGATCGCCGGGAGTCGGACAACCGGGTTGCATAAATGCGACTCCCGGCGGCATCGCCACCCGGGCGGACGGGGCCCTCCAGCCGGTATGCAAGCCGCCCCGCCCGCTCGGGGCTTCCGGGGATGGGCTGGAACCGTGGCACATATTGTGATAGTCTATTCATGGAGTGCTTCACCCCGGAAAGGAGGAGGATCATGAACAAGAAAACCTTTTTGAGAGCCCTTCCGCTGGTCTTCCTTCTGCTTGCATTCACCGCTCCGGCGGAAGCACGGGAAATCCCGCCGATCGTATCGGCGGGCTGGCTTGAAGCCAACCTGGACAACCCGCGGCTGATCGTCCTGGACGTGAGAAAAATCGAGGACTACAAAGCGGGCCACATCCCGAAGGCCATCAGTTCCTTTTTCCGCGCCTGGGCCTTCAAGAAGGGAGACCTGTACTCGGAGGTCCCGGAACTGGACGATCTGCAGGAAATGATCTCCGAGGTCGGCATCGGCATGGACTCCCTCGTGGTCGTCACGGGCAGTGTCGCCTCACCCGTGGAAAGCTACCAGAGCGCCCGGGTGGCCTGCACACTTCAGTATGCCGGGATTCCGAACGTGGCCCTTCTCAGCGGAGGGATCGATGCCTGGATCCGGGAGAAGAAGAGACTGACGACGGTGCCCGGGAAGCCCGTACCGAGACCCTTCACGGCGAAACTCCGCCGGGATTTCATCGCCGACAGGGAATACGTGAGGACCCACATGGGGCAGGTCCTTCTTCTGGATGTCCGGGAGCCGGAAATCTTCTCCGGCAGGAAGAAACTCGACTGCATCCCCCGGGCAGGCCACATCCCGGGGGCGATCAACATGCCCACGTCCTGCGCCTTCAACGCGGACGGAACGTTCAAGACCCGCGAGGAACTGGCCGCCATCGCGGAGACCGCCATCGGCAAGGATCTCTCCAGGAAGGTCGTCACCTACTGCGATGTGGGACAGTGCTGCCCGACCTGGGCCTTCATCCTCAGGGAACTTCTCGGCTACCGCAACATCCGCCTGTATGACGGTTCAACCCAGGAGTGGATGGCGGACCCCACAGCGCCGGTTGAGAAGTAGACAGGAAGCCCCCTGCAGGTGCGCAGTCCGTCGGTCCGGGGCGTCCCGGACCGATCCATAAGTGCAGATCTGCAATGTACCACCCGGGAAAGGGTCGCGGATACGCGACCCCTCCCCGGGTCATTTGTTTTTCCCCGCGTATCGCCTTTCCAGTAATTTCTACCAGTTATCCTTTTCCGGTCGCCTCCGGCACAATTCCTGATAAGAGACCTGCGAGGAAAGACCATGAAGATTGCCGTTCCGTACTGGAACGGCCGCGTTGCTACCGTATTCGACGCGGCCGACGAGATGGTTTTGATCGAAAACCTGCCCGAAGGCGACCGGGTTCAGCGGATGGAATTCCCGAAGGGGCTTTCTCCGCTCCACCGTGCGGATCACCTCAAGGATCTCGCGATCGACGTCCTGATCTGCGGCGCCCTTTCGAGATCCATGGCGCACCGGGTCGAGGCGTCAGGCATCCGGCTGGTCTCCTTTGTCCGGGGACCCGTGGAAGAGGTCGTCAACGCCTTCCGCGAGGGCGTGCTGGACCGGGAGTGTTATCTCCTTCCCGGATGCCGCTCCGCGACGGGCAAAAGCGGTGCACCATGCAGACGCCGACGGTGTCGGACGGAGGCACCGGATTCATGACAGTCGCCTTTGCATCCCTGTTCCGATCTCGCAGCATCCTTCCTCCTCAAGCCTCCCCCGTGCTAAGGAAGACGGGGGAGGCCCCGCCGGAAAGGGCCGCAGGAACACAAAGCCAAAAACAGGGTTGACAAAACCGGCGTACAGAGGGAGCAAGGAAACGCATCGGCCGGCAGGGAGAAATCCGCCGCCGCCGCATAAAAGAAGGATACAAACCGAAGGAGGACAGACCAGTATGCAGAACAGCGGGGGAAGTGAAAAGAGAATCCCCGAAAAGCAGGAATCCAACGACATGGACGAGCGTCTGCGGAAGCAGATGATGCGGATCCGCCACAAGGTCATGGTCCTGTCGGGAAAGGGCGGCGTCGGGAAGAGCACCGTGGCCGCAAACGTGGCTGTGGCGCTGGCTCTTGAAGGGAAAAGGGTGGGGCTCCTGGACGTCGATTTCCATGGACCCAGCATTCCCAGGCTGCTGCACATCGAGGGGCCGCCGCCTATGACTTCGGGTTCCAGGCTCTCCCCCGCGGTTTACGGGGAGAACCTCAAGGTCGTGTCGCTCGGCTTCCTCATGCCTGAGCAGGACTCGGCCGTCATCTGGCGCGGCCCGCTTAAGATGGGTGTCATCAAGCAGCTCCTGGCCGACGTCGACTGGGGCGACCTGGATTACATGATCATCGATTTTCCCCCGGGAACCGGGGATGAACCCCTCTCGGTGGCGCAGCTCATCCCGGACAGCAGCGGGGCCCTCATCGTCACGACTCCCCAGGATCTCTCCCTGTCGGACGTTCGCAAGTCCATCGACTTCTGCCGGAAAGTGAAAGTACCCGTCCTGGGGGTGATCGAAAACATGAGCGGGTTTGTCTGTCCCAACTGCAAGACCGTCATCGACATCTTCAAACGGGGAGGCGGGGAGAATATGGCCAGATCCATGGGCGTCCCCTTCCTCGGCCGCATTCCCATCGATCCGAGGATCGTCGAGGCCTCCGACAGCGGAACGCCTTTCGTCTACCATTACAGCGGAACCGAAGCGGCGGCGGCGTTCCAGCCGATCATCGGGCTGCTTCTCGACCTGAAGGAAAAAACCAGGCTCCATTGATGGAGCAGCAAGGAAAGGAGTTTTCATGAGCGCAAACATCACCATCGCCATTCCCATAAGCGGAGGCCGGCTCTGCGCCCACTTCGGCCACTGCGACACCTTCGCCCTTCTGGAGGCCGACCGGGATCGACAAATCGTTGTCCGCCGCACGGACCTCCAGCCGCCTCCCCACGAACCGGGCGTTCTCCCGGCATGGCTGCAGGAACAGGGGGCAAACGTGATCATTGCGGGCGGGATGGGAGCGCGGGCACAGAACCTGTTCGCAGCCAAAGGGATCCAGGTCATCGTCGGCGCCCCGTCGGAGGAACCGGAGCGGCTCGCCGAGGCCTGGCTGGCGGGAAGCCTGGCAACGGGAATCAACATGTGTGATCACTGAAGGAGGGCCACGGCTTTCAGACGATGACTTCAGCAATGCCGGGAAAAGGTCCCCTCTTCCCGATCGCAGGGCATGAGGGGCACGGAACGGATTTTTCCGACCGGGTCCTCGACTACGGAACGAGTCCCCGAAACTATGGATCCCTGGCGGATCCCGACGGGTATGCCAGATATACAGGCCCCTGCGGAGATACCGTGGAGATGTTCCTGCTTGTCGCCGACGGGCGGGTCACCGGCGCGTCCTTCCGGACGGACGGCTGCACGCCAGCCATCGCCTCTGCATCCGCCATAACACTGATGACAACGGGAAAAACGCTCTGGGAGTGCGTGCGAATCGACCCGGAGGCCGTCCTGGACCATCTGGGCGGACTGCCGGAAGACTCCCGCCACTGCGCACTCCTGGCCGTGAGAACCCTTCGCAGGGCCCTCCGGAGCCTCGCAAAAGCGAGGAAGAACGACGGGAAGCGGGTTCTCCCATGATGACGGGAGCGGATTTTTCCCGGACGATCCGTTCGATCCGTGAACGCCCGCGGGAAGATCTCCTCTTCATCTGGTGCAACATGATCCGGTTCCTGGATCTCTGTTTTCTCCAGGGACAGTTGTGGACGGAAAACGATCCTGCAGGAACCTACCGGCCCATCGCGGCCCTGGTCAGCGCCCCGGACACGATCGAGCCGGACGGGTTCTGGCCTTCCATCACAGCCTGTCCCGTGGAACGGGACGAGGAGGCGAGGCTGGTCTCCTACCTGTCGATCCAGGGTCCGAACGACGTGGAACTGATCGTCCCGGAGCGGAACACAGCCCGCCTGATGGACTGGGATCGATTCGACGAGGCCCCGGAATTCCCGATATACAGGAGCCAGATCCATCCGGCCGTGCTCGCCGCGGTCGGTGAGATCCGGAAGCGGCTCCCGGCGGAGCCTCAAGGTTACTGCTCTGCATGCCGGACGTCCCGGGCTCTCCCGAACCGGGAGCCCTTTGACAACCTCCTGGACATCGGATGCGGCTGCGGAGACCTGCTCCAGGAACTCCAGGATTCCATCCGGACAACGGAACAGGAATGGGAGCGATACGGCTGTGCGGATCTGCGGCGGCTCCGCAACCTGGCTCCGTCGAGGCCCCTGGAGTTCCATGGAATCGACATCAATCCGGAGAATGTCGAGGAGGCAAGGCGCCGGGGCCTGTCGAACATCCGCGTCGGCGAGGCCGCAAACGAGACGGATCATCCGGGGGAGCAGACCTTCGACATCGTGGTTTTCTGCGGGCTCCTGAACCGGCAGGTCACAACCCGGGACCAGTCGGAGACGATCCTCCGCAACAGCCTTTCTCGTCTGCGCCGGGGCGGCCATATCATCATCACCGGGTACACGTCCTGCCACCTGACTGCGGACGATCTGTCCGGGCTTGGACTGACGGTCCTCCGGAAATGCTTCCCGGACAGCCTGTTTCCGGACTATAACGAGTATCACCTGCGGCAGTTCTACATCGCCCGAAAGGATACCTGATCCATGGCGGCCCGCCTGACGTATCGACCCATCGGAATCATCTCTTCGCCGTTTTCCAGCCTCGCCGACATGCCCATCCAGCCGACCGGCGCAAAAGGAGTTCCCGGGCGGGTCGTGATCGATCCGGCCTATCGGGAGGGTCTGAAAGACCTCGAAGGCTTTTCGTACATCCACCTGATTTATGCATTCCATCTTTCCGAAGGATACGCCCTCCGCGTGAAGCCCTTCCTGGACAACCAGATCCGCGGCGTCTTCTCGACGCGGGCCCCCCGGCGCCCCAACGCCATCGGCCTGTCGGTCGTCCGGCTGGTCCGGATCGAGGAAAACATTCTCCACATCGAGGACGTCGACATGATCGACGGGACGCCGCTCCTGGACATCAAGCCCTACGTGCCGGCCTTCGACGTCCGGTCTCCGGAGGAGACTGGCTGGCTGGAGAACCGGGCCGGAAACGCCGCCAACCACAGGTCGGACCGGCGTTTTGCGCCGGCGGAAAACGGGGAGTCCCATTGACAGCGAAAAGCTGAAACGCCATGTAATAGAAAAGGAGGAAGGCAACCATGTTTCATGAAGATCGGTGCGATTTCTGCGGAGACTGTCTGGCGCGATGCCATTACCTGCCCTTCGACCAGGAAAGCGGATCGGCGGCGTTCCGGAAACTTGTGGAAGAGGGAAAGGCCGACTGGCTGTACGACTGCGTTACCTGCATCGCCTGCAACGAATACTGCCCCCGGGACGCGAGGCCCTTCGACCTGATCCTCCGGAAAATGGAGGAGGCGGGGAACTTCACCGATCCCGCCCTGAAGGCCCAGATGGCCGACCGCTTCAAGGCGGAGGGAACGCCCAAGGCCGTCGCTCCGGCCGAACGGGTCATGTCCCTCTGCGTCATGGAAGGCAGCATGCCCTGGGCCCTCCATGGAAGGCTATTCGAAGGGATTCCCCTTCTGAAGGGGCGCCATTATTTCTGCAACGTCCTCTTCGCCCACATGGGGGACGAGTCCATCATGCGGGACAGGCTCCAGGGTCTCGTGGACAACCTCGCCCTCTCCGGCGCAAAAGAGATCGTATTCGTCCACGACGACTGCTACGCCGTCCTGAGGGGCATGGCCCCGGAGTTCGGCGTGACGCTCCCCTTCCGCCCCGTATCCATCTTCGAGTACCTCCGCGACTACCTGAAGGAGCACCGGGGAGACGTCAAGCCCCTGAACATGAAGGTCGCCTACCAGCGGCCCTGCGCCTCCCGGTACACCCCGGAAAAGGACCCCTTCCTGGACGAAATCCTGGACATCATCGGCGTGGAACGGGTGAAACGGCAGTATGACGGGATCAACGCCATCTGCTGCGGCGTCGAGCTGGCGGGACCGAACCTGAAGCTCTTTCCCCGGGGCAAGAACTTCGAGCCCTTCCAGGACCGGAACATCGCCGACGCAAAGGACCATGGCGCAGAGGCCATGCTGTACCTCTGCCCCATGTGCTTCCGGACCCTGAGCAAAAAGGCAAAGGGGGCCGGCATGGCCAACTTCATGATCAGCGACCTGTGCCGCCTTGCCCTGGGCGAGACCCTTCCGGAGGACAAGCCCGCCTGACAGGGCCCCCGGGCTATTCGTCGCAGCATCATTCTGTTTCGCAACACGGGATGGAGGCATCGTATCCGTCCCCGCGATATCATCATTTGGAAAAGGAGAAGCATCCGATGAGCAAGACCATCCCCATCAACGAAGTGGACCGGGTGGAGATTCTCACCCTCCAGGACAACTACATCGAAATCACCGCCATGGACAACACCGCGGTGGTGAACCGCGCCACGGCCCTCAAGGACATGGAGTTCAAGAGCTCCATCCTGGCGGAGCACGGTTTCTCCGCCGTGGTGAAGACCACGACGGGAGATCGAACCCGGACGCTCCTGTTCGACTTCGGCTTCTCCGAGATCGGCGCAGCCCACAACGCCCGCGTCCTGGGGGTCGACCTGTCCCAGGTGGAGGCTATCGCCCTCTCCCACGGGCACTCGGACCACACGGGAGGGTTCAGCGACATGATGGCCATGATCGGGAAGAAGGGGCTCGAACTGACGGTCCACCCGTCGGTCTTCAAGAAGCCCCGCTACCTGAAGATCGCCCCGGAGTTCAAGAT
>CAZXMK010000047.1:0-13872 GCA_964641935.1 uncultured Syntrophaceae bacterium | reverse complement strand
CTGAAGGAGGGGTTCCACTTCCGGTTCCCCGATCTTCCGTCGGCGCTGGAAGATCTGCTGCGATCCCATTCCTGATGCCCGGGATCGAGCCTCCGTCCTTCTCTTGCGTTCCGCTGATCCTGCGGGTATAGGGACAAACCTACGCTGGAGTTGCCGCCCGCCCGGTTCTGTCCGCTGCGGGGACCGGCGGGAGATTCCCGAATGGAGCATGCAGACTGTGATGAAACTTTTTCTCTTCGATTTTGACGGCGTGATCGCCGATTCGCTGGAGACTTACGAGTGGACGGTCCGGGAGTGCCTGAACCGGATCGGCCAACCCATCGTGAAAACGAGGGCTGATTTCCTGGAGTTGTTCGAGGGGAACTTCTATGAGGAGATTGTCCGCCGGGGAGTAGACCTGGAGGCGTTCCTGAAGGCCTCGCCGGGTGTCCTCGCAGAGGTCGATTTTACCTCGATGCAACTCTTTCCCTTCCTGCAGCCCGTTCTGGAGAAGCTGTGCGAGGGGAACGCCCTCCTGATCATTTCCTCCAGCGGTTCCCGGTCCATCCGGAAGACGCTGGAGAGCAACCGCTTCAACGGCTGCTTCCGGGCCATCCTGGGGTCCGATTTCATGCTGAGCAAGGTCTCCAAGATCGCCCACGCCATGGAGTCCTATGAAATCGGGGCGGACCGTACCTATTACATCGGGGACACCGCGGGAGACATCCGCGAGGCGAAGCAGGCGGGGGTGAAGGCGGTCGCCGTCACCTGGGGCTGGCACAGCCGGAAGACCCTCGAAGCGGCGGGACCCGATTTCATCTTGCAGGAACCGGAAGACCTGCTGAAGATCTGAATTACAGGTCGTAGAGCGTCTCGTCCACCCGTGGCGGGACCTTCTTCCCTCCCTTCGCCCCGGGTCCTTTCCCGTCGAACAGGAACGGCTCCTCTGCCTCCAGGAGGTCGCCCATCTCCTCCTCGATCCGGTCCGGGTCCTCGCCCCGCTCCAGCCTGCGCAGCGCTTCCTCCATGCCCGGTCCGAGATTCAGGCCCGTGGCGTCGGAGAGTTTGCGCATCAGGGCGGCGGCCTGCCGGGGGTCGTCCTCGCCGATGCGGTCCGCCTCGCCGGCCAGCATGGACATGGCCTTTTCCATCCGGTCCTCGTCGATGGGGGGCATCCCCGCGTCTATCTCCGCCCCTTCCTCCCGTTTTCCGGAAACCTTTGCAAAAACAGACATCTGGCGCTTCAGGCGGACGCGCTTGCAGCGCGGACAGAAGGGAACCTTGTCCGTATCGGCCGTCCGGGAAAAGAAATTGTAAACGGTGTTGCACTTGCGGCAGTAAAACTCGTAGATGGGCATGTCACCTTCCGCTCCGGTCTTTTTCCGTCGCGTAATGTACCGGATTTCCCTGAAAGATCAAGACTCCTTTTGTCCTTTGGAAACCGTTTCCCCGCCTCCGGTTCGAGCCCTGCGTTCTTTTCGCCGGATGAGGCGGGTCACCGGCCCTTCACACGAGAAGGTGTGGTTCTGCTAAGCGGAGAAATGTCAATAATATCAAATTATAACATATGAATTTCATTCTTGGCAATCTTGTGTTCGTTGCAAGGGATGTCCCACGTGTTGCCCTATTAGAAACCATTTGACCTTGTGTGTAACGACAAAGCTTTGCCAAGAAAAACTGTTTTTAATGGAACCTTACTGGTGTAAAACTTCATCATAAGAATAATCTTCTTGAAAATAATGCTTGCATGCAATTTAATTTCATTAATGACATTATTTCATGAACGAAGAATAGAATACACGCTTTGGAGGTCCGTATGGAATCAGGCGGGACAAATAAAGAACGAGCGGGATTTCTTCAAGGCAAACGAATTCTGGTAACGCAGGCTGGGGATTTCATGGGGCCCATGCTCTGCCAGGTCCTCACGGAACATGGCGCGGAAGTTGTTGCCAGCGAGGCTCTTCTGTCAGATCCGGGCGCAGTTGAGAACCTTGTCGCAGCATCGGGAGCAATTGACATCCTTGTCGCAAATCTTGCCATTCCAGCTCCGAGCACGCCCGCTGCAGAAGTAACAGATGTCGAATGGCGGCAAACCTTCGCCATCATGGTTGATCCGCTCCCCTGGCTTGTTCGGGCAGTCGTTCCCGAAATGATTGCTCGAGGTCGTGGCAAGATCCTGGTGATTGGAAGCGCCTCTGCACTTCGCGGTATACGCAGGGCCTCCACCTACAGCGCCGCCCGCGGTGCGCAACTCGCCTACGTTCAGGCAGTCGGTGTCGAGCTTGCCCAGCACAATATCCAGGTCAATGCCATCGCGCAGAACTTCGTGGACAACCCGACTTACTTCCCGGAAGAGGTTCAGCAAAATCCGCGCTTTCAGGAACGCTTGAAACGCGAGGTTCCGCTTGGCCGCCTCGTCTCCGCAAGGGAGGACGCAGAATTTGCAGCTTACCTTTGCAGTGACGCTGCCAATTGCTTCGTTGGCCAGGTGTTCCCGATCTGCGGGGGTTGGGCTGTCCGCTAATATTGTAGCGATGCCGCAGCCTTGGTTCAATCAGAGAGCCAAGGCAAGGGGCCTTTGGCATTCGCTGATTATCCTGCAAGGACACTCCTGTTCCAGCTTCAACCCAGGGACGGCTGACGGCGAGGGTGAGGACGTCTTTCAACTACGAGTCTTCACTTGCATTACGCAGCAGCAAACCGATGATAACCGCTTAAACCGGTAACATCGGCTTGTCGCGTTTCGTTTCGACAATCCCCGCCGCGATAGGAGAGAACGGACCTCAACCACGTGCTCGATCCTTTCCAAGAAGTAAAACCCTCATGTCACCATTTGCCTTCAGGCTTGCAATGAATAGGTAGGGCGCGAGCACCGATATGCCGCCAAAGAACCCCAGCACTCCCAACACAATGCCTCCTGGAGAAAATTGGTGCCGCCAAGCAAGCCAAAGGCCGGAAAGTGTAAGAAAGCCCATGAAATCAAGATTGAACTGCCCGGGCCAGGTCAATGCTGCCATATCGCCGAAGAAGACCGGGAACAGGTTCCAGCCATGATTGAGACCCACAATGGCCGTGTAAACGACAAGAGACGTAAAATATACGCCCAACAGAATCCTGAATGCGCTCATGATCTTTCCTCCTTAGAAAGGCATTTTTTGCTTGTTAACACTCAAGGTAATTGAATTCTCGTTGTGATAATTGTATCATGGATGGTAATGAAGTCTATTACCTCTGAGGTAAGATTTATGCGATATTTGATGTCAAAAGAAAAAAAGCATGAGTCGTTTGGGGATATGCTGCGTTTCTGGCGACAGCTGAATAGAGTAAGCCAGATGGACTTGGCGCTTGATATTGATATTTCACCGAAGCATTTAAGCTTCGTGGAAACTGGCAGGTCTAAGCCGAGTCGCAATTTGGTTTTGAAGATTGCACATTCCTTAAAATTGCCTTTTCGGCACCGAAACGCTTTCTTAATGGCAGCCGGTTATGCTCCCGAGTTTGATGAACAGCCCTTTGATGGAGAAAAGATGGATATTGTCAGAGGCGCTTTGCACCGCATGTTAGAAAAACATGAGCCATACCCTGCTTTTGTGGTCAATACAGGTTATAAAATTCTAATGAGAAATTCCGGCTATGACAAAATTGTAAAGTTCTACGCTGGAGAAAATGTATTAAAGAAGTATGACAATGCGATTCGCATTCTTTTTTCAGAAGATGGCCTTCGGAATTATGTCAAAGGCTGGCCTGCTGTCGAACAATTTCTTCTTGCCAGACTTTGGGAAGAGGTGGTTGCGACTCAGAATGACGAATTGATTGCATTGTACAAAGAGATCTCACAATTGAATACCATTAGCAGTCCAATAAATATCGAGATTAGTTATAATCTACCAATAATGAGTTTAGTATTAGAAAAAGATTTCAAGCAGGCAAGCTTTTTTACCATGATTACAACACTTGGAACGCCTCTTGATTTGACCACTCAGGAACTCAGACTAGAGTTTCTTTTTCCGTCAGATAAAGAGACAAAAGGATGGTTTCATCTTGAGAAATAAGAAGGACATTATCAATTAAATTCGTCGCCTTTGTGTCAAGAATGATTTTTTTACTGCAAGATTCATTGAGCGCTTTGTTTGTTACTGAATAAAATATGGCATCTTCATTGAGGTTGACGATATGTTTGTTTCAGGAAGAAACAAGTGATGCAACCTTCCGTGCGAGTATCCCTTGTCGGGGCCTTTCCCTCAGTATTGGCCCAAAAGGATAGCAGATGGACACTCAAAGGGATAATGCATGCCACAACAAGTCAAATTCATGCAATAAAACAGGTGGCTCAGATATATTGGGGGTTGCCTTTCCTGCGGGTGCGTTTGCATTCTTGACTTCGGGCCGTCGATGGGTCACAAACGGCGGGGGTCTTTTGACCCTGTTTCATTTCCAGGTCCCCGCGAGGCCTGTCTCAGGAGAATGATCTCACCATGCAGGAGATTGCCGACCACTTTTTTCGCATCACGCTCCCCATGCCCTTCCGGCTGCAGCACGTCCAGATCTATGCGATTGTTCACCAGGGACGGGTGACCCTGTTCGACACGGGAATGAACTCGCCCGAGGCCTTCGCGAAGCTGGAACGCTCCCTGGCGGACCTCGGCTGCTCCATCCGGGATGTCGAGCGCATCTACATCACCCATCACCACACCGACCACGTGGGCATGGCGGGGCGGATCCGCCGGGAATCGGGAGCGGAAATCCTCTTTTCCGAGGCCAGCCGTCTCTACATCCGCGAAAACGCGAACCAGGAAAAGCTCGCCCAGGTGCTCCGGGATTTCTATGCCGTCCACGGCCTTCCGGAGAAGGCCCTCGGCATGATGTCGAAGCTCCTGGCGCACTTCCGCAATTCCCAGGTTCCCTTCGATCCGGATTCCTGCCCCGCGCTCATGGAAAGCCACACGGTGTACGGACGGCCGGTCCGTGTCTATAACACGCCAGGGCATACCCGGGGACACGTGGTTTTTTTCTTCCCGGGGGATGGCATTCTTCTCTCCGGGGATCACGTCCTGCCGGACATCACCCCCAACCTGAGTCCGGACCTCTTCGATCGTGAATTCCGGGTCCTGCGGAGTTTCCTCGCCTCACTCCGGGAGATCTCGGCCCTGCCGGTCAAACGGATCTGGCCGGCCCACGGGGAGCCCTTCAGCAACCTGCAGAAAAGGGTCGATGAGATCCTACTCCACCATGAAGAACGAAAGGCCCTTGTCCTGGCTTCGGTCCGGAAGGGGACCCGGCAGGCGGTGTCGGTGTCGGCGGATCTGTTCGGTCCCGACCTGCCGGACTTCGATCAGTACCTGGCGGTCAACGAGACGTACGTGCACCTGGTGGAGCTGATGGACGAGGGGCTGGTCGCGCAGACGGAAAAGGGGACCCAACTGTTCTACACGGCCCGCTGACCGGCGATCCCAGGCGGCCCGGCCCGGGTTCCGGTTTCGTGGGCGACGCTTGCATTTCCGCTGACAATCCCGTATGGAGTGGGAAAATTTCTGCATGGAGGTCGGAATGAAGGCACTGGTTGCGTATTACTCACTGAGCGGCAATACGGAAAAAGTGGCCCGGGCCATCTTCGAGGCCATCGAAGCAGAAAAAGAAATCAAACCCGTCAAGGACGTACAGAGCACCGACGGGTATGACATCCTGTTTGTCGGCTTTCCCGTTCAGGCCCACAGTGTTCCGGAAGCCGCACAGCCGCTGATCCGGAATCTCAAGGCAGGCCAGAAGGTGGCCTTCTTTTCCACGCACGGATCGCTCCGCGGCGGACAACTGGCCCGGCAGGCCTTCGAGGACGCCCTGGGGCTCGCGGCGAAGGCCACGGTCCTGGGCCATTTCGGCTGTCGGGGCAAGGTGGATCCCCGGATCATCGAGATGCTGCTGAAGAAGCCGGAGCACAAGGCCTGGGGCGAGGAGGCCAGGGGCGCCGATCCCCATCCCGATGCGGCGGACCTGGCGGATGCGAAGGAGTTTGCCCGCAAGATGATGATCAAGGCCTTATAGGCTCGCATACAGCTCGGAACGCCTTGAAAGTTCCGGGAAGAGCGGTTTGATGGAAGGGGCAGGAAGGCCTTCGGGACCGGATGCCCCTTTTTTATCGTCTGGGAACCGATCACCTGGAACGTTTAAGAAAAAGCGGAAGAGGGGAAGCAGACCGAAAATCCGCTTCCCCTCTTTACGCTGGAAATCGGCAGCCTTTTCAGCCGCCCGCTACAGCAGGCCCTCAATCTTTTCCAGAGCCTGCCCAATGTTCTCGGGCTTCGGACCGCCCGCCTGGGCCATGTCGGGCCGGCCGCCGCCGCTGCCTCCCACGACGGGGGCCAGTTCCTTGATGATGTTCCCGGCGTGGTACTTCCCGGCGAGGTCCTTTGTCACCATGCACAGGAGCATCGCCTTGTCTCCCACACGGCTGCCCAGGAGGACGATCCCCGAACCCAGCTTGTCCCGGACCTTGTCCCCGAAATCCCGGAGGGTCTTCACGTCCGGGGCGTCCACCTGCGCCGCCAGGACCCGGACACCCTTGATCTCCCGGGCCCGGTCCATCAGGTCCGCCGAGTCCTTGGCCGCCAGCTTGCCCTTCAGGGCCTCGATCTCCTTTTCCAGGTCGCGCTGGTGCTTCAGGAGCTTTTCCACACGGTCGGAAACCTCGGCGTGACCCGCCTTGAGGAGTTCCGCCGTCTTCTTCAGTTCCTCTTCGATCTGTTCGACGTACTTCACCGCCTCCCGTCCCGCCACGGCCTCGATGCGCCGGACGCCCGCGGCTACGGAGGACTCGCCGACGACCTTCAGAAGGCCGATGTCGCCCGTCCTGAGGACATGGGTGCCGCCGCAGAGCTCGGCACTCTTGTCGCCCATCTGTACGACCCGCACCTGGTCGCCGTACTTCTCGTCGAAGACCGCCGCCGCCCCCGTCTTCATGGCCTCCTCCTTGGGGAGGACCGCCGTCACGACGGGGTGATTGCCGCGAATGATGTCGTTGGCGATCGCCTCGATCCGCTTCATTTCCTCGTCGTCTATCCGGGAGAAGTGGGTGAAGTCGAAGCGGAGGCGCTCCGGGTTCACCAGCGAACCCGACTGCTTCACGTGGTCGCCCAGGACCGCCCGGAGGGCCGCGTTCAGGACGTGGGTTCCCGAGTGATGGGCCTCCGTGGCCCGCCGGGTCAAGAGGTCCACCTTGAGCGTGACCTCGTCGCCCACCCGGATCCGGCCCTTCTTCAGCTTGCCGATGTGGGTCAGGACGTCTTCCACGGGGGTCTGGGTGTCCCACACCTCGAAGAGAAAGCCCGGGCCCTCGATGACGCCCGTGTCCCCGATCTGTCCGCCCTTCTCGCCGTAGAAGGGCGTCTGGGCCACAAAGATCTCGCCGTTCTCTCCCTCCTCCAGGACGTCGACCCTGTCGTCCTTCTTCAGGATGGCCGTCACGTAGGAGTCCGCCTCGGTGACCGCCTCCCAGCCGATGAAGTTCGTCGTGATGCCGTCGACGGAGAGGCGCTTGTAGACGTCCGCCACCGCCTGCTCGCCGCTGCCCTTCCAGGACTCCCGGGCCTTCTCCCGCTGGGCCTCCATGGCCTCTTCGAAGCCTTCCGTGTCCAGGGTCAAGCCATCCTTGCGGACGATGTCCGCCGTCAGGTCCACGGGGAAGCCGAAGGTGTCGTAGAGTTTGAAGACCACCGAGCCGGGGATGATGGTGCCGCCGGACTTTTTGAGGATTGCCACCTCGTCGCTCAGGATCTTCAGCCCCGAGTCGAGGGTCGTGATGAACCGCTGCTCCTCGTTGATGATGACCTTGCGGATGTAGGACTCCTTGGCCACCAGGTCGTCGTAAGGATCCTTCATGAGGTTCACGATGACCGGTACGATCTCGTTCAGGAAGGGCTTGTCCAGCCCCAGGAGCTTGCCGTGCCGGGCGGCCCGCCGGAGGATGCGCCGGAGGACGTAGCCCCGGCCCTCGTTGCTGGGGAGGCATCCGTCGCCGATGAGGAAGGTCACGGCCCGGCTGTGGTCGGCGATGACCCGCAGGGAGACGTCGCTGTCGGGGTTGCTGCCGTAGGGCTTGCCGCAGAGCTTCGCCACGAACTGGATGATCGGCTGGAAGAGGTCCGTGTCGTAGTTGTTCTGCAGTCCCTGAACGACCGCGGCGAGGCGCTCCAAGCCCATGCCGGTGTCGATGTTGGGCTTCGGCAGGGGCGTGAAGTTGCCGTCCTTGTCCCGGTCGAACTGGGTGAAGACGTGGTTCCAGATTTCCAGGTGACGGTCGCAGTCGCATTCCACGCTGCATTCGGGACGGCCGCAGCCGACGGAGGGTCCCTGGTCATAGAGGATCTCGGAGCAGGGCCCGCAGGGACCGGTTTCGCCCATCATCCAGAAGTTGCTTTCCATTCCCATCCGGACGATCCGCTCCGCCGGAACTTTCATCTGCTTGTTCCAGATCTCGAAGGCCTCGTCGTCCTCCTGGTAGATGGTGATCCAGAGCTTTTCCTTCGGGAGTCCCATGACCCGGGTCAGGAAGTCCCAGCCCCAGAAGATGGACTCCTTCTTGAAGTAATCCCCGAAGGAGAAGTTCCCGAGCATCTCGAAGAAGGTGTGGTGACGGGCCGTATAGCCGACGTTTTCCAGGTCGTTGTGCTTACCGCCGGCCCGGACGGACTTCTGGGAGCTGGCCGCCCGGGTGTAGCCCCGGTCTTCCAGTCCCAGGAAGCAGTTCTTGAACTGGACCATCCCGGAGTTTGTGAACAGGAGCGTCGGATCATCCTTGGGAATCAGGGACGAGCTGGGCACGATGGCGTGCCCGTTTTCCGCGAAATATTGTAGAAACTTCGTCCGGATTTCGGCTGCCGTCATGGAATGTCTTCCTCCTTGCTTCCGATTTCTCTGATGTTATCGAAAACCGCCTCGAGGGGGAAACCCTGTCCCGTCAAACGGCGGATGATTTTCTCACGTTCTTTTGTCCCTGCCCGCAATGCCGCCCGGGTTTCCTTCCTGCGGAGGATCTGCCGGACCGCATCTGCTTCGGGCAGCTCCCGCCGGACCTCCTCAAGGGCGTCCCGGACGACGTCCCGCGCCAGTCCCCGGCCGGCAAGGCGGGCCGCGATCCGGCGGTCGCTCATCAGCCGCTCCGCCGCCAGGCTGCGTGCCCAGCGCCGGGCGACGGCCGCATCGTCCAGGTACCCGAGTTCATAAAGCCTTTTGACGACCCTGTCAACGGTTCCGTCATCGAAGTCCGCGGCTTTCAGCCGCAACCGGATTTCCCGCTCGCTCCGGTCCCGGGCGGCAAGGAGACGGAAGGCATTCTGCAGGGCCTTCCCATAGGAAGGGTCCTCTCCGGTCATGTCCGATGAAGTTTTTCGGCTTTCCCGGCGGGCTTTTCGCCCTTCTCCGCGGAATCGGATGCCTTCGGAGCGGCCTTGATCCCGAATTTCTCCTTCACGAGGCCTTCAATCTCGCGGAGGAGGACGGGATTGTCCTTCAGCATGTTGCGCGTGTTCTCCCGGCCCTGACCCAGGCGCTCGCCCTTGAAGGAGTACCAGGCGCCGCTCTTTTCGACCACGCCGCTCTCCGCGGCCAGGTCGAGGAGATCGCCCTCCCTGGAGATGCCCACGCCGAAGAGGATGTCGAACTCGGTCTCCCGGAACGGCGGGGCCACCTTGTTTTTGACCACCTTCACTTTGGTCCGCATGCCGATCACGTCCTGGCCGTCCTTGATGGAGGTGACCTTCCGGATGTCGAGCCGCTGGGAGGCGTAGAATTTCAGGGCGTTTCCGCCGGTCGTCGTCTCGGGGTTGCCGAAGAAGACGCCGATCTTCATCCGGAGCTGGTTGATGAAGATGACCGTCGTCTTCGACTTGCTGATGCTTCCCGTCAGCTTGCGCAGGGCCTGGGACATCAGGCGGGCCTGGAGGCCCATCTGGGCGTCCCCCATGTCCCCTTCCAGCTCCGCCTTGGGCACGAGGGCCGCTACGGAGTCCACCACCAGGACGTCCAGGGCGCCGCTGCGGACGAGGGTCTCGGCAATCTCCAGGGCCTGCTCCCCGGTGTCGGGCTGGGAGATGAGCAGGTCGTCGGTGTTGACGCCGATCTTCCGGGCATAGATGACGTCCAGGGCGTGCTCGGCGTCGATGAAGGCGGCCAGTCCGTTCTGCTTCTGGGCCTCCGCGACGATGTGGAGGGCCAGGGTCGTTTTGCCGCCCGACTCGGGGCCGAAGATCTCGATGATCCGCCCCCGCGGAACGCCGCCGACGCCCAGGGCGATGTCCAGGCTCAGGGACCCCGTGGGGATGGCCGGCACATCCGCCGGAGGCTCGCCGCCGCCGAGGCGCATGATCGCGCCCTTTCCGAACTGACGCTCGATCTGGCTGATGGCCAGGTCCACCGCTTTCTCCCGATTGAAGTCCGATGTCATCGTTTCCTCCCTTATCGATTTGATTCGGCAACGTGCCGCGATTTCATGCATTCCGTGTCCGGCCGGGGCTCAGGAATCGTCCCGTACCCGCTCATTCCCGAAGGGCCAGGAGGCGAGTTTCGTATAGACGGCTCCCTGGGGAAGGAGGTCGCTCTGGAAGAGGCACAGTTCCCGGGCGACAAACCCTCCCGCCGTCCAGTCCGCCGCCTCCTCCATTGCCCCGTTCAGCCCGGCGAGTCCCCGGGGCGTCTTGATCCGTCCCATGGTCAAGTGGGGCCGGAACGGGCGGGCCTCCCGGGGGAATCCCTCCGTTTCCAGGGCCGCCTCGACGGACTTCTGGAGTACGATCAGGTGGTGGACATCTCCTTCCATCCCCATCCAGAGGACCCGGGGCCGGCTGGAGCCGGGGAACACGCCCATTTTTCGCACTTCGATGCGGAGCGGAGACGTCCCCGCGGCGAGGGGCTCCACGATCCGTGATATCCGCTCCACGTCGGACGGCGCGATGTCCCCGAAGAACTTCAGGGTCAGGTGGATCCCCCGGGGGCGCACCCAGGAGATCGTTCCCTGGATCTTCCGCTTCAGGCGCTCCTGGTGGGTGCCGATCTGCCGGAGGACTTCCTCCGGAGGGTCGATGGCCAGGAAAGCCCGGATGCTCTTTGTGTCAGGCATCGTCCAGCTCGCCTTTCAGGTAGCGCAGGAGAAGGATCAGGGCCGTTTGGGCCGTCATGACCTTGTTCCGGCGACGGGGCCAGCGGAAGCCGAAACGGCGGCAACGGGTCTCCCGGCCGTCGGACAGGGCGATGAAGACCGTCCCCACGGGCTTTTCCTCCGTCCCGCCGGATGGGCCGGCGATGCCCGTGGAGGCGAGTCCCAGGTCCGTTCCCGAGATCCGCCGCACTCCTTCCGCCATGAGGCGTGCCGTTTCTTCGCTCACGGCGCCGTGCCGCAGGAGGATGTCTTCCGGCACCCCCAGGAGGTCCCGCTTGGCTTCGTTGCTGTAGGTCACGAGGCCGCGCTCGAAGTAGACGGAGCTGCCGGGGACGTCGGTGAGACGGTCGGCGATCAGCCCGCCCGTACAGGACTCCGCCACGGCGAGGGTCTTTTTCTGCTCCGTCAGGAGGGCGCCGACGACCCCTTCGAGGGTCTCGTCGTCCCGGGCGAAGAGGTGCCGGGCGAGACGGCTTTCGACGTCTCTCACGCTCTCATTCAGTATTCTTTCCGCTTCCTCCTCCCGGCTGTGCCGGACGGTCAGCACGATGTGGTTCTCGGGGAAGTTCGGGTAGAAGCCCACATCGACCCCGCGGGCCGCAAAGTCCAGGTCGGCCAGGGCCTGGTCCACCGCCGCCTCCGAGAGACCGAAAGACTTGAGGGTCCTGGTCCTGAAGAAGGGAGTGTCGCCGGGAAAGGCCCTGGCGAGCAGAGGCAGGACACCCTCCGGGAGCATCCGCTGGACCTCCGCGGGAACGCCGGGGATTACGGCCACGATCTTCCCGTCCGTCCGAACGGCGAAGCCGGCGGCCGTCCCCGTCGGATTCGGGATCACCTCCGCCCCGTCGGGGAAGACGGCCTGCTTCGCGTTGTTTTCCGTCCATTTGAGGCGGTATCTCTCGAAAATGCCCCGGATATGGGCCAGGACCGCCTCGTCGGTGTACAGGCCGAGGCCGAAGGCCTGCGCCACGGCCGCCGTCGTAATGTCGTCCGCCGTGGGGCCCAGCCCGCCGGTGATGATTACGGCATCCGCCAGGGAGAGCACATGGTTCAGAGCTCCCCCGATCGCCTCAAAGCTGTCGCCCACGCTCATCATGACAGGGACCTGCCAGCCCCGGGCCCGGGCGGTCCGGGCGATCAGGGCGGCGTTGGTATCCTGGATCCTGCCTCCCGTCAGTTCGTTGCCGATGGTCAGTACCGCGATCTTCATGTCTTTGATGGTCCGGACCCGCCTGAACCGGGACGGCCGGAGATCCTTGGGGCTAAAACCCGAACACCCGGATCGCCAGGTGAAGGAGGATGCTTCCGTAGATTCCCGCCGCCACGTCGTCCAGGACGATTCCATAGCCGCCGGGCGCCTTCCGCTGAAGGAGACCGGCGGGAAAGGGTTTGACAATATCCAGAAGGCGGAAGAGCAAAAAACCCGCCGCCAGGTGGGACGGCGTGGGGGAAATGAAGCTCATGGTCCACAGGAAACCGACGACTTCGTCGAGGACGATCTTCGGGGAATCCTTCTCCTGGAAGATCCTCTCCGCCCTTCCGGTGATCCAGAACGCCGCCCCGGTGCAGCCGAGAAGGACCGCCAGGTAAACCGTTGGGGACAGGGGAGAAAAGAGCAGGAACAGGGGGATGCCCAGAAGGGTCCCCGCCGTTCCGGGAGCGACCGGGACATGTCCCAGGCCGAGGCCCGTCGCCGCCGCCTTGATCAGTTTCTCGACCAGAAATCCGCCTTCAGGGGAAACAGGATGGGTCTGCACGGTGATTAGCCTTTTTCCCGGGGCCTGTCAATGACGAGAATCGGCCGCAACCGGCGCCCCGGGTCACAGGCCGATCAGTCGGGCCAGATGGAAGGAAGCGATGCCCGCGGTTATGGAAAGGGCCAGCATCGCAATGAAAGACGCGGAGAACCAGCGCCAGCTGTCCATCTCCCGGCGAAGCACCGCCAAGGTGGCCGCGCAGGGGACAAAAAGCATCAGGACCACCAGAAAGGCCAGGGCGGAGGACGGGGCCAGGGCCTGGGGCAGAATGCCGATCAGCCCCTCCTCACCCACACCGTAGAGAACGCCTAAGGTGGCGATGGCGTTTTCCTTGGCCACAATGCTCGTCAGGAGGGCGACGATCAATTTCCAGTCGAATCCCAGGGGGACGCCCAGCGGCTCCAGCAGCCGGCCGAGCCATGCCAGTGCACTCTCGTCCACCGTCGCCCCGGGCCAGTGGGACAGGATCCACACCGCGACGGAGACCGCCAGGATGATCGTGCCGGCCTTCCGGATGAAGGCGGCCGTCCGGAACCACACGACGGCGGCGATCGTCCGCAGGTTCGGCTTGTGGTAGAGGGGCAGCTCCATGATGAAGGGCATCGGTTCCCCCTTGAGGAAAAACCGGCTGGCCGCACTTCCTACGAGCCCCAGGAGAAGGATGTTGACCGTCAGGACCGACCAGGCGATCAGGGTGGCCCGGGGACCGAACACGGCGGCGGAGACGAAGGTCAGGACGGCAAGACGTGCCGTGCAGGGGACGAAGGGGGACAGGAACATGGTCAGGAGCCGCTCCTTCCGGGACTCGATGATCCGTGCCCCCATCACCGCGGGTACGTTGCAGCCGAAGCCGAGGCACAGGGGGATGAAGCTTTTCCCGTGGAGGCCGATCAGGTGCATGAACCGGTCCATGACGAAGGCCGCCCGGGCCATGTAGCCCACGTCCTCCAGGACGGCCAGGAACAGGAAAAAAATCAGCAGGATCGGGAC
>CAZXMK010000046.1:0-13976 GCA_964641935.1 uncultured Syntrophaceae bacterium | reverse complement strand
ATGCAGGCCCTCTTATCCACGGAGCTACTCCGGCCGGAGGTAGTCGGCAAAGGCGTTGATCGAGGTCATGACACGGCGCATGACCTTGCTGTCGGTGATGTTTACATTGTACCGCTGAACGGCGATGGAAATCTGCAGGGCGTCGATGGAATCGAGGCCGATGCGGGAGTCCCGCCCGAAGAGGGGCTCGTCGTCCCGGATGTCCCCGGGGCGGAAGCGGTCCGCCAGGTCGCACTCCTCGATGATCAGTTCCTTGAGCTCCCGTTTGAAGGCCTCGTCCAGGGATCCTTTCATACTTGCATTCCTTCTGTATCCATAATCTGCTTTTGCCGTTCACTCACCGCGGCCGGAGCATGCCGTTCCCGCCGCACCGCTGCTCACATGACCCCGCCCTGCCGGGCCTTACTCCGGAGAACGGCAAAGGCCGCCCCCAGGAGGACCGCCGCGCCGGCCATCAGGAGCGCCGCCTCGGGCAGCACGTCCCGCACCCCCCCGCCACGGAGGAAGAGGTCCAGGTAGCCCTGAAGGCCCCAGGACATGGGGGACAGGTTCGACAGTGCCTGAAGAACCGGGGGCATCACGAAGACGGGAACCATGACGCCGCCCATGGCCCCCAGGAGCAGATTCAGAATCCCCCCGACCGTGCTTGCCTGCTCCGGAGTCCGGCCGAAGGCGGCCACCAGCAGGGCCATGGCGATGGCGCACAGGCTTAGGCTGGCGGACACGAGGGCCAGTCCAGCCGGAGAGTTCCCCAGAGTCAGGGCGGAACCGCCCAGGAGGGGAACGACCCAGACCCCGACGGCCAGCATGGCCGCCACCTGGATCTGGTTTACCAGGAAATAGGGAACCGTCTTTCCCATGAGGATCATCCCGAACGACACGTTCATCCCCGCGAGGCGGGCAAAGGTGCCCTGGTTCCGCTCTGCGATGAAGGCGTTCCCGATGGGCAGCACGATGAAGAAAACGGCGAAGACGATCCAGGAGGGCACGCTCTGCTGGACGGCGTTCGGCACCTGACTCTTCGTACCGTCACCGGCGACATAGGAGATCGCCACAGCCGGATCCCCGGCCGCCGTCATGCGGGCGTCCAGGGACGTACGATCCACCCCGGCCACGTCGAGGAGCGGACCGATTCCATCCAGGAACGCAGCGAGCCGCGCCTTGCCGGCGGCCCCCAGCACGGCCATGCGAAAGAGTTCCTGGGCCTGCCGGTGAACCGTGGGATCCATGATCAGGTGGATCGAGCCGGGCACCTCCCCCCCGTCCCGGGCGGCGACGGCGGCGGAAAAATCCTTTCGGATGAGGCAGGCAAACCGGATTTCTCCCGACTTCAAAAGACGTTTCACCTCTTCCGGATCCATCCCGACGGCGCCCGTCCGAATCTCGAAGGGTCCCGCCTGCTTCAGGATCTCCACCACGGCCTTGCCCCGCGGCCCCTCGTCTCCATTGACGACCAGCGCGGGGATCCGCACCCGGGAGTGGGCTGAAAAGAGCTCCCCCATCGCCAGGGACATGATGAGGATGAAGACGGCGGGCAGAAAGAACAGGACCATGAGCGATACGCGGTCGCGGCCGAGCACGAGGAATTCCTTCCGAAGGATGGAGACGATCCGGTTCATTCGTCCCTCAGCGCCCGCGAGGTCAGCCGCAGGAACAGGTCTTCCAGGGTGCGGCTGCCTCCCTTCATCCCGGCGATCCGGGCCTCCGTCCCCTCCAGGGCCAGGAGAACCCGTTTCAGGGAGGCGGCCAGGCCAGGACCGGCGTCGATGATCACGGCCGATCCATTCACGGTGAGGCCAACGGTTCCCTGGATGCGCTCCAGGAGAACGGAATCCATCCCTGCCACCTCCACGACCAGGGCATCCGCCTCCGCCAGGATCCTGTCGCGGCCGCCCGCCAGGACGATCCGCCCCTCGTCCAGAATCACGAGATCGTCGGCCACCTGCTCCACTTCATCCATGTAGTGGGAAGCATAGACGACCGTCACGCCCTCTTCCCGGTTGATCCGCCGGATCGTCTCAAGGATCCAGGTCCGGGACTGGGCATCCACCCCGACGGTCGGCTCGTCCAGGTACAGGACCCGGGGTCGGGCCAGGAGCCCGATGGCCAGATTCAGCCGCCTCTTCATACCTCCCGAATAGGTCTCCGCCCGCCTGTCGAGAAAGGACTCCAGGCTCGCGGCGGCGACGGCGGCCTCCATGCGAACCTTCAGCGCCTTCCCGGAGAGGCCGCAGAGGGAGCCGAAGAAGGACAGGTTTTCACGGGCCGATAGAGCGGAATAGAAGGACAGGTTCTGGGGCACAAGGCAGGAGATCCGGCGGACGTCCTCGAGTCTCTCGTCGAGATCGTAGCCGCCCACGGCCACTCGCCCGCTGTCCTTCGCGAGAATCCCCAACAGGATGGAGAGCAGCGTCGTCTTGCCGGCTCCGTTCGGCCCGAGGAGACCCGTGACGGCCCCTTCCCGGAAGGTAAGGCTCAGACCGTCCAGAGCCTTCTGCGGGCCGTAGGATTTCGACAGGTTCTCAAGGACGATCATGGGGCTCGCCGTGGCGGAGGATTTCCTCGATGCGGATGCGATCGGGTTTTCCTGTGGCCAGGACGGGGATCCGGCGAACGGTCCGCAGGAGCCTCGGCCGGGCGGGGGGCTCCAGGATCGCCTCTAAGGCGCCCTTCAGGGAGTCGTCTGCGTGCTCCGTTACAACGAGGGCCGCCACTTCCTGCTGCCGTCCCGTTCCGACGGGGAGGGCCGTCACGTAAGCGTCGAAGACCCCCTCCAGGCCCTTCAGCTTTTCCAGGACTTCCCGCAGATCAACCCGTTTTCCGCCCACTTTGACAATCCCGTCCATCCGTCCCAGCAGGTCGAAGGACGAGGCCCCGGCAGCCTCGACCCGGTCCCCGGTGGCGACGAAACCGTCCGCGTCCCGCTCCATCTCCGGCGACAGGAAGGGGGAACGGACATGCAGGAGTTCACCCTCGATCTTCCAGTCCACGACCCCGAAGGCATGCCAGCAGGGCCCGTCCGTGGAGCGGTTCCGGAGGGCAATGCCCCCCGTCTCCGTGGATCCGTAGACTTCCGTGATGCCG
The DNA here is from genome assembly GCA_964641935.1 of uncultured Syntrophaceae bacterium. Taxonomy (GTDB): domain Bacteria; phylum Desulfobacterota; class Syntrophia; order Syntrophales; family PHBD01; genus PHBD01. The sequence goes on along the minus strand of CAZXMK010000046.1, from coordinate 10,892 downwards.
ACCCCCGACTCATCGTGGAACTGAAGGCTGTCGGAGGCTTCAAGCATGCCCGCCGACGAAAAGGCACAGTGCAGGGTGTGGCCGTCGAGGGGAACCGTCCGGAGGACCCGGTAGTGAACGGGGACACTCACCAGGACGGTGGCCCCGGTCTCCCGGAGCGCCCCGGCTATCTCACCAGGGAACGACGGCATGGCGTCCACGACCCGGGCACCCGTCACCAGGGGAAGCAGGATCGAGAAGAGCAGCCCGTAGATGTGAACGGGGGGAACGGTGGCGAGAATCCGGTCCGTTCCCAGGATCCCGAACTGCTCCGCGAGATAGAAGGCCTCGCCGAACAGGTTGGACGGCGTCTTGCTCCAGAGACGGGGACTGCCGGTGGACCCACCGGTGAAGAGATGGAGGAACGGCTCGTCGGCATCCCGGGCCAGGACGGCGGCCTCCACCGGCGCCTCCTTCACGTCGCGCAGGAGGGGCACTCCCGCAGGGACGTCCAGGGTCTCGTCCGCCAGGACCGCCAGCAGAGGGCGGCATCCATGGATATCCCGGATCACCGCTGCGGATAGGGCGTGGGGAAGGATCAGCCGGGGACCGCCGGTCAGGGAGGCGACGATGGCGGCTGCGGTCAGCCGGCGGCTCTCCGTGGCGAGGCAGAGGATGTCTCCCGGCCCGGCTCCCGGCGGAAGGCTGTTCCTGATTCCCCGGGCCAGGGCAAACAGGCTTCCCGGTTTGCCCTGCGGCAGAAACAGGTCTTCTTCTCCGGACCGCTGCCGAAGGCAGCTTTCCAAACGCCTGTTTAAGATAAGATTCGCGATGATCCAGACTCCCGGGTTAGATTTGGCAAGAACCGGTTCCTCTTACCCAAAACTCTGGGGGGGAGTCAATGAATTTCCAGATGACGAGCCGGTCCTGAGTGATCCGGTCCGGCACGTGGGGCTCTCGGGGACGGATTCCGCTTGACTTCACGGGAATTATCTCCTTTAACAGGAGCGGCAGTCGACCCGGCCATTCGGAAGAAGACCAATGAAAACGACCAACCTGAAGATCGAAGACCTGATTCCGCACCGGGACCGTCTCCGGCTGATCGACGAGATCGTGGACCTGGACGACCAGACGGCCACCACGCGCTCCCTGGCTGCCGCCTCATGGCCCACGGCCGATTCCGACGGGGTGGATCCGGTCATCCTGATCGAGCTGACGGCCCAGACGGCGGCGGTATGCATCGGCACCCGGCGGAAGCGTCAGGGGAAGAAGAGCGCCTCCCTGGGGTGGATCGTCGGCATCAGGAACGCCGACTTCCTGGTCGACCGGGTACCGCTTCGGTCGGTCGTGCAAACGCGGGTCCGTCTGCTTTACAGCATCGAAGGCTACAGTGTTTTCGAGGGAATCGCGGAGGCCGGCGGGGAAACCCTCGCCCGCGTGCAGATCCAGGTCTTCGGCGAAGAACAGAACGGGGAGGGAAAGACGGAATCATGAGCGATGCCGCGGTGGCCATCGTAACAGGCGGGAGCCGGGGAATCGGCCGGGCCGTATCCATGGAGCTGGCCCGGTCGGGCTATTACGTGATCGTGAATTACCGGTCCAACGACGCGGCGGCGGCGGAGACCCTGGAGTCGATCCGGAAAGCGGGCGGGGACGGCGAGACGGTCCGCTTCGACGTCGCCGACAGCCACGACACGGATCGGCACATGAAGGATATCCTGAACCGCCACAAGAAGATCGACGTCCTGGTGAACAATGCCGGCGTCACAGCCGACGGGCTGTTCATGATGATGCCCGAGGACGACTGGGACCGGGTCCTGCAGACGACACTGAAGGGCTTCTACAACATGACCAAGCCGGTCCTCCGGAAGATGGCCCGGAGCCGGTCCGGGTCCATCGTGTCCGTTTCCTCGGTGGCGGCACTGGTCCCCAACCGCGGACAGGTGAACTACTCGGCCGCGAAGTCAGGCCTCATTGCCGCCAGCCGTTCCCTTTCCGCGGAGGTGGCCCGCCTGGGCATCCGGGTGAACGTGGTCGCCCCGGGCCTGATCGAGACGGAGATGATCGCCCACGCCCCGGTGGACCGCATCAAGGACATCATTCCCATGAACCGCATCGGCCGCCCCGAGGAAGTGGCGAAGGTGGTCCGCTTCCTCTGCTCCCCGGACGCTTCGTACATCACCGGCCAGGTGATCTCGGTCAACGGCGGCATGTTTTAATCCACGGGACACTTCTTCCATGTCCGGCAAAGGCCGGCCGGAGGAGGTGTCCCTCCATTTTGGGATGTTTGTGAAAACGCAGAGATTTCGGGAAGCCGGCGGGAACGGAAGATGCTTCCCTATCGCAGTGGCGCTGCTCACGATGACCCTGGCGCTCCTCCTGGCGGGGTGGGCCGATTCCTGGGACGCGATCCGCCGGGAAGCGGGGCAGGTCCGGTCGATCCGCGCCCGGTTCGTCCAGAAGAAGCACCTGCCCATCCTGGCGAAGCCGTTCGTGTCGGAGGGCCGCTTCTATTTCCAGGCCCCCGGCTCGGTCCGCTGGGAATATTCAAAGCCGGTCCGGAGCGTTCTTCTGATTCACAAGGGCGGTGCCAGACGTTATATTTATGGAGAAAAGGGATGGGTTCCCGAGGCGGGCGAACGGCTCCAGGGCATGCAGATGGTGATGGACGAGATCGCCGCCTGGACGCAGGGGCGCTTCGACACCGATCCCCGGTTCACCGCCCGCCTCGAGGGGGGACGTCCCGCCCGGGTCGTCCTGGTCCCGAAGGACCCGACCCTCGTGAACCTGATCGCCCGGATCGACATCGCCTTCTCACCGGAGAGGAGAGGCGCCATCCGGAGCGTGAAAATCATCGAGGGAAAGGACGCCTGGACCATGCTGGAGTTCACCAGGACAGAGCACAACCTTTCTCTTTCCGAGCGGCTTTTCACGGATCCCGGCGAGGCGGCACCATGAATCGGCTCGGGCCCCTTGTCCTTATCCCGGTTGCGGTGTTTCTTCTGGCCTCCTGCAGCACCCTCCCGCCCATCCGGCCCTCCGAGGGCCTCCAGATCGAGCGGGCCCGGCAGGAGTGCCGGCTTCCGTTCCTCCGGGAGGAGACGCGGCTGATCCACTCCCTTCAGGCCGTCCTGCCCGACGGGAGCGGAACCTCCGCCATCGGGATCACCGTGGCGGATCCCACGGCGCAAACCCTTCGCCTCACCCTCATGACCCTCGAGGGCTTCGTGCTCTTCACCGCCCGGGTCGAAGGGGAAACCATGGAAATCGAGCGGGCCGTCTCGCCGTTCACCAACAGGGATTTCTCCCGCTCCCTGATCCGGGACGTGACCTTCTGCCTTTTCCCGCCGGCGGCCCTCCCGGAAACCGTGGGGCTGGAAGAGGGAAACCACCCCGCCTGCCGCTTCCGGAACGATCCGGACACGGCCACGGACGTGGTCCTTGCGGGACCGCAGCGGTGGGAGGTCAGGCTGTACCGGAAGGGAGCCCTGACCCGGACGCTCACGGCAACGGGCCTGAACGAACACGGCCTGCCGAAGACACTGGAACTGGCGAGCCACGGCCCTTTCTCCTACCGGCTCACGCTGACCCTCCTGACCGGGACGCCGGTTCGGCTGGAGAGCCGGCCAGAGACCGCCCCGGAAGAAGAGGAGGGGGACACCCCTTGACGCAACGAACCGACCTTTTTAAGGAATCCGCTTCATGAAACTGAAACTGATCTACCCCCGCTGGAAAAAACTGGAAGGACAGACGGAATTCCACCTGCCGCCCCACGGGCCGGTGGTCTTCGCCGCGGCCCTGCCGCCGGGTGTCGAGGTCTCCTTCACCGACGAAAACGTGGAACCCCTCGATCTGGAGGAAAGGGCCGACCTGGTCGGCATCTCCATGATGCTCACCAGCCAGGTGAAGCGGGGTTGGGAGATCGCCGGCGAATACCGCCGCCGGGGGATTCCCGTCCTCTGCGGCGGGATTGGGACCATGCTCCACGCCGAGGAAGCGGCAGAACACGCCGATTCGGTCTTCCTCGGCGAGGCGGAGGGCCGGATGGAAGAGGTCATCTCGGACTTCCTGTCGGGAAAGCTGAAGAAAGTCTATGACTTCTTCGACAACCGCCCCCCGACGGAGTGGATCGGCCCGGCCCGGCGGGATATCCTCAAGCGGGACCTGTACAATTACAAGGGCGTCCAGATGGTGGACCTGGTCCACGCCTCCCGGGGCTGCCGGTTCAACTGCTACCCCTGCTGCGTGTCCTTCCTGGGAGGGCGGCAGTTCCGGCCCCGGCCCATCGACCGGGTGGTCGAGGAGATCGCCGGCATCGACAACAACCGCCTGTTTGTGGTGGACAACTCCCTCGCCCAGGACAGCCAATGGGAAAAGGACCTCTTCCGGGCCATGATCCCCCTCAAGAAGAACTGGTGCTGCCACCCCATCGAGGACGACCCGGAGATCCTGGACCTGGCCGCCCGGGCGGGGGCCTGGTACGTCTACCAGGCCGTCTTCGACACCTCCGACACGATCCGGGACCGCATCCGCCGCTACCACGACCACGGAATCGGCGTCGAGGGGACGATCCTCCTGGGCCTGGACAACCACACGGAAGACAGCATCCGGCGGCTCATCGACTTCCTGATGGAGATCGAGCTGGACCTGGCGGAATTCACGGTCCTGACGCCATTCCCCCATACCCGGACTTTCGACGACCTGCACCGGGAGGGGAGGATCCTGTCCTACGACTGGAACGACTACACCGCAGACAAGGTCGTCTTCCAGCCCCGGAACCTGTCCCCGGAGAAGCTCCAGGAGCTTTTCCACTACGCCTGGGACACGTTCTACCGGGACGAGCCCCAGACCTACAAGATGTTCAAGCTGCTGAAAAAGGTGAGCGAAAAGGAGCACCGGGACGGCACGTACCGCCGGCGCAGGCGGGACCTGATGGAATCCCGGTTCGGCCGCCGCGGGGACACCTCCGGAGAGGAGGGGGCAACAAAGGGTTGACGGATGAAATCCCATCCGGTAAGAAACCCCTTCGCCGCGCCTGGACGCGGGTGCGTGAAACAATGACGAACAATTCGAAAAAATTGAAAAAACCCCTCATCATCGACGGGCGACCCGTTCCGATGGAAGACATCGTGGCGGTCGCCGTGGACGGCCGGGAGGTGCGGATCGGAACGGGGCGGGACTTTCGCCGGACCATGGAACGCTCCCGCCGCCTGCTGGCGGACGCCATCCGGGACAATGTCCCGGTTTACGGCGTCACCACGGGATTCGGCCGCTCCTGCGGAAAGCGGCTCTCCCGGCAGGAGGTCCTGAAGAACGGCGGCAGCAGCCCCCTGTATTTTCATGGCTGCGGTACCGGCGTGCCCATCGGGATCGAGGCGACGCGGGCGGCGATGCTCTGCCGCATGATCGGCCTGGCCCGGGGATACTCGGGGGTATCGGTGGCGCTCCTGGAGCGGATGGCCCGCTTCCTGAACGAGGGGATCACACCGGTCGTCCCCTGCGAAGGCTCTGTCGGGGCATCGGGAGACCTCACACCCATGTCGTACGTCGCCGCCGCCCTGATCGGCGAGCGGGAGGTTTTTTACCGCGGCGTCCGGATGCCCGCCGCCCGGGCGATCCGGGAAGCCGGGATCCCTTCCTATGCCTTCGAGTCCAAGGAGGCCCTGTCCCTGATGAACGGCACCGCCACCATGACGGGCATCGCCGTCCTGGCGGCCGACCGGGCCCGGCGGATCCTCGACACCGTGGTCGCGGCGACGGCGCTCACGGTACACGCCATCCGCGGCAAGTCCTCCCATTTCCACCCCGCCGCCGGGGAAGCGAAGCCCCATCCCGGCCAGGTCGAGGCGGCCCGGCGTCTCCGGGAGCTCCTGGAAACGAAGGCCGGCACGTCGCCCGGGGAAGCGGATGCGCCGGAGACCCTCCAGGACCCCTACTCGGTCCGGTGCGTTCCGCAGGTGGCCGGCGTCCTAGCCGACGCCCTGGCCTGGATCGTTCCCTGGATCGAGATCGAGGCCAACAGCGCCAACGACAACCCGATTTTCGATCCCGCCGGCGGTCCCCCCGTCATGAGCGGCAACTTCTACGGCGGCCACATCGCCTTCGCCGCGGACGCCCTGAAGACGGCCGTCGCCTCGGTGGCGGACCTGTCGGACCGGCAGGTGGCCCTGCTGGTGGACCCCCATACGAATCGAGGCCTGCCGGCGGACCTGGTCCGGGCCGACGGATGCGAAAGCCTGCTCCGGCATGGCTTCAAGGCCCTATCCCTCTCCATCTCCGCCCTGGCGGCGGAGGCCCTGAAACTGACCATGCCGGCGGGCTCCTTTTCCCGGCCGACGGAATCGAACAACCAGGACAAGGTGAGCATGGGCACGATCGCGGCCCGCGACGCCGAGCGGGTCTGCACTCTCGCCGAGCGGGCGGCGGCCATCCACCTCCTGGCGGCGGTCCAGGCCTGCGAGATCCGCGGCGACATGAACATCCGACCCCGGCTGGCCCGTTGGGTCCGTGCGGTCCGCCGCCTCTCTCCGGCCGTCCTGGAAGACCGGGAACTGGACCGGGACATCGAGGCCGTGGCCGCCTTCATCACCCGCTCCGTCCCGCCGGCATAAGCCCCCGGGAAGGCAAGGAAACCCCATGGAAAGCAAAGAGCCTGTCCGCTTCGAGATCACCCGCCGGGTCCCCTTCTACGACCTGGACCCCATCCAGGTGGTCTGGCACGGCAACTACATGAACTATTTCGAGGACGCCCGCGTCGCGCTGCTGGGCTCCCGCGGAATCGACCTCTACGAGATCTACAAACGCACCGGCATCGTCTTTCCCATCATCCGGACCTCCACGAAACATATCCTCCCGCTCCGCTACCAGGATGAATTCGTCTGCCGGGCCACGATCCGGGAGGCCCGCTTCAAGCTCGTCTTCGACTTCGAGATCCGCCTTGCGGCGGACGGCCAGGTCTGCACCCGCGGCCGGACGGAGCAGGTGGCGGTGAAGGCGCCGGAGATGGAAATCCTCTTCTCCATCCCAGACGAAATCCGCCAGGCCCTCGGGTTCTGAGGAACATCATGGATTTGAACAAGGCCCTTGCCGCCGGCGTGGAACGGGTGACCGCCTGGTCCGACCTCCTGGACGACATCAACGTCTTCCCCGTGGCGGACGGAGACACGGGACGGAATCTCGTCCTCAGCCTGGCGCCGCTGCGCTTCCCGGAGCGCGAGCGGGACATCCTCAACCGCGATCTTCTCCTCTCCGCCCGGGGCAATTCGGGCAACATTGCCGCCCGCTTTTTCAGCCGCCTTCTCCCCGTGGAGGACATGTCCTCGCTGGCCGCCGCGGTCGCCCGGGGAACCGACCAGGCCCGGGGCGCCGTACGGGAACCCAAACCCGGAACCATGCTGACCTTTTTCGAGGCCCTGGAGGAGGGCCTGCAGACCGCCTCCAAAGAGACCGATCCGGGATGGTGCCGCCGTTTGATGGACCGGCTTCAGGATGTCGTCCGGAACACGGTGGAGCAGCAGCCGAAACTCCGGGAAGCCGGCGTGGTCGACGCGGGCGCACTCGGTATGTACCTGTTTTTTGAAGGCTTTTTCCCGGCACTGGGAAACTCCATCTCCGGCGTCCGGCCGGTCACCGAGGCCTTCGGGGAGCGGCTCCGGGTCCGCCGGTCAGGGTCGGCACCCGACGAAGGGGGATGGTGCGTGGACCTGGTTCTCCAGGGAACGGACGACTCGGAGGAGACCTACAACCGGCTGGCCTCGGTCGGCCGAAGCGTGGTCATGATCCGCGAACGGGATTACCTGAAGGTTCACCTGCATACCGATAATGCCGTGTCCCTCCGGAAAGACATCGAGAGTATCGCCCCGGTCGTCCGCTGGTCAGCCGACGACCTGACCCGGCAGACGATCGACTTCGGAGCGGCCGCAACGGACATGCCGATTCACATCATGACCGACGCCGCAGGCTCGCTGACCCGGGAGGCCGCCCGGAAACTGGGCATCACGCTCCTGGACAGCTACCTCACCGTGGGAGAACGTTGCCTTCCGGAAACCCTGATTTCGCCGGAAGAGTTGTTCGAGGCCATGCGGCGGGGCGAAAAAGTCTCCACCTCCCAGGCCTCCGTTCTCGAGCGGCAGCAGAGCTATGAAAGCGTCGTCAGCCGCTTCGGTCGGGTGCTCTATCTCTGCGTCGGATCCATCTTCACTGGCAACTATGAAACGGCCCTGGATTGGAAGCGTAACAACGACCCGGACGACCGCCTCACCGTGATCGATACCGGCGCCGCTTCGGGGCGGCTGGGCCTGATGGCCGTCGAGACGGCCCGGTTCGCCTCCCGGGCGGCCGATCCGGAGGCCGTGGTGGCCTTTGCCCGGGACGCCGCGGCCCGAACGGAAGAATACATCTTCCTGGACCGCCTGAAGTGGCTCGCCGCGGGGGGACGGCTGTCGAAAGGAAGCGCCTTTTTCGGGGACATGCTGAGCATGAAGCCCGTCATCAGTCCGCTGCCTGACGGGGCGAAGAAGGTCGGCGTCGTCCGGAACCGGAAGGACCAGGTCCGCTACATCCTGGAAAAGCTGGAGGCCGGACTCGCCCCGTCGGCAACCGGCACGGTGCTCCTGGAGCACTCGGACAACCGCCCCTGGCTGGAGGCGGAGATCCTGCCCCTGATCCACTCGCGTTTTCCCGCCGTGGAAATCATGCTCGAGCCCCTGTCAAGGACCTCCGCCGCCCACATGGGGCCGAAAACCTGGGCCGTGGCCTTCCTCCGCAAGGAAGCAGCCGGCCATGACGAGCGGTAAATCCGCAAGGGAGGCCGCCATGCCTGCCCCGAGCCGTATCCCCGTCGTCATTCCCGTCTACAACCACGCCTCGACCGTTGCTTCGGTCGCCCGGAGGGTTCTGGACCAGGGATATCCGGTGATCACCGTCAATGACGGCTCCACCGACGACACCCGGAAGGTCCTGTCTTCCGTCGCGGGCATAACCGTCCTCCACCACCAGGAAAATCGGGGCAAGGGAGCCGCCATGGTTACCGGGCTGAAGGAGGCCGCCCGCTTCTCCGACCGGGCGGTCACGATCGACGCCGACGGCCAGCACGATCCGGCGGACATCCCCCTCCTCCTGGGAGCGGTCCCCGCGGGACAGCGACCCATCGTCGTGGGAAACCGCCATGGAATGGACGCCCGGGAAGTTCCCTGGACAAGCCGTTTCGGCCGGACATTCTCGAATTTCTGGGTGCGGGCCTCCGGGGGCCCCCCCATCGCGGACACCCAGAGCGGCTTCCGGCTCTATCCCCTGCCGGAAACCTTGACCCTGGGCGTGCGGGCCCGGCGTTTCCAGTTCGAGGTGGAGGTCCTGGTACGGGCACAATGGCGGGGCATCCCGATCCTGGAAGTTCCCGTCCGGGTGACCTATCCGCCGGGAGACCAGCGGGTTTCACATTACCGGCCGTTCATCGATTTCATGAGGAATTCCGGGACATTTTCTTCCCTCATCATTCAGCGGCTCTTGATCCCCCGCTCCCTCCGGTCGCGCCTCTCCAACTGAGCTGCCGGATTCCTCCACCGGGAGTGCTTGAATTTCCCACCCGGTTGTTTATATTATCACCCTGGATGCGATTCCATCGCGACGGTCAACGACAGGGAAAAGAAAACGACCTGACACCCATGACAAATTATCCGGCAGAACCGCCCCGGTCCGGGGAAGAAATCGACGTGGAAGACGAGGTGGACCTCCGGGAGCCTCGAATGTACCGGGTGATCCTCCACAACGACCACTACACCACCATGGACTTTGTCGTGGAGGTCCTGATTTCCGTTTTCCACAAGCCCGCGGCGGAAGCGACGCGGATCATGCTGGATGTCCATCGCAAAGGGAAGGGCATCTGCGGGGTGTATACCTATGACATCGCCTCTTCCAAGGTATCCCTCGTTCATTCCATGGCCAAGGAGAGGGAGTTTCCCCTCCGCTGCAGCATGGAGGAGGCCTGACCGGGGCGATCCCCCGGCGGAAGGACGGTATTATGCAGATCAGTGAAGACCTGAATGCCATCATCGTGGCGGCCTATACGGAAGCGAAGACCCGGGGGCACGAGTTCCTTACACCCGAGCACGTCCTGTACGCCTGCCTCTTCTTCGAGGAGGGCCGGGACATCATCGAGCAGAGCGGCGGCAACGTCGAGCGCCTCAAGGGCGCCCTGGAGAAGCATCTCCGGGACACGAACCCCGTCGTGACGGAATCCGATCCCCTCCAGTCCCTGGGATTTCACCGCCTCATGGAGCGGGCGGTGAGGCACACGTTCTCCGCCCAGAAGGACGTGATCGAGCTGGGGGACGTTCTGGTCTCCATGCTCAGCGAGCCCGAGTCCTTCGCCGCCTATTTCCTGCAGCGCGAGGGAATCACCCGCTTGAGCCTCCTGAATTATATCTCCCATGGGATCCGTGTTATCCCGACGGTGAGCCAGGAGGAGCCATTGGGCCGGCGGACCCGGGATCAGGAAATCCGGAAGGCCGTTCCGGGGAAGGAAAAGGAAAAAGAGGCGGAGGGAACGAAGGTCCTGAGCGCCTTCACAACGGACCTGACCGCCAAGGCAAAGGCCGGGGAGATCGATCCCCTCATCGGCCGGGAGGACATCCTCACCCGGACGATGCAGGTTCTCTGCCGGCGCTTCAAGAACAATCCCGTCCATGTCGGCGATCCGGGCGTCGGCAAGACGGCCATCACCGAGGGCCTGGCGCGCCTCATCGTCGAGGGGAAGGTTCCGAAGCGGCTCAGGGGATCGAAGATCTACGCGCTCGACATGGGCGCCATCCTGGCGGGGACCCGTTTCCGGGGCGATTTCGAAGAGCGCATGAAAAAGATCATCGCCGAGCTCGAAAAGGTGGACAAAGTCATCCTGTTCATCGACGAGATCCACA
>CAZXMK010000045.1:12324-14162 GCA_964641935.1 uncultured Syntrophaceae bacterium | reverse complement strand
TCATGCCCAGGGCGGGATCCCCGAACTTGAAGTCGGGCAGGTAGACGTCCACCATTCCCTCGAGGAGCATCAGGACCGCCGGGTCCTCGTATCCCCCGCAGTTGTAGACCAGCGGGACCGACAGCCCGTCCCGGCGGGCGGCCGTCCAGGCCTCCAGGATGGCCGCCGCGTGCGCCGTCGGCGTCACCGGCTCGATGTTGTGGCATCCCTCCTCCTGGAGGCGGAGCATGGTCCGGGCCAGCCCGGCGGCCGTCGTCTCCCGGCCTTCCGTTTCATGGCTGATCTGGTGGTTCTGGCAGAAGGAGCAGCGCAGGTTGCAGGAAGACAGGAAGATCGTGCCGGCACCCCGGGATCCCGAGATGGGGGGCTCTTCTCCGTGGTGGGGCAGGGCCCGGGCGACGACGGGACGGTCCGGGAGCCCGCAGAAGCCCCGTTCTCCGCCCGTCCGGTCGACGGCGCAGCGCCGGGGACAGAGGGTGCAGCGTTTGAGGATTCCCTTCAGGCGGCGGAGATTTTCTTCCATGGGGTGCGGAAAGGCCTGTTGCCGATTTTGCGGGGCGGGGCGGCCGCCGTCAGGAGATGGGCTCCACCACGTCGCGGATCCGCCCGCTCTCGACGAGTTCCAGGAATTCCTCCCCGAAGTGGGCGGACTGCCGGACGGCCTGCCACCAGTTGCGAACCCGGGTCTCCGGGTCGTCGATCAGGTCGGTGAGGTCGTCCCGGTCGGGCACCTTCCCGCCCGGGAGACCCTCGACGAAGGCCTCGGAGGGATACACCATCAGGACGTTGTCGAGGATCTCCTCGGCCGGCCTGCGCTTCAACCGCTTCTTGTCCATCCATCCGGGGATGATCCGCTCCTGGTGGTTGAAGAAAAGGGTCACCTCGTCGTCCCGCTCCGTGTAGCGGTGGGTCAGGTGGTAGTCGAAGAAGCCCCCGTCCCGGTAGATGCCGGTCGGGGCGCCGTAGATGTCCCGGACGCCGGCGACGACGACGGGGATGGCGCCGGACGCGAGGACGGCGGCCCGGAAGTTCGTGGCGCTCAACCGGATGAAGGTCCCCCGGAAGTCGCTCCGCAGGCAGAACGAGGGGGGCTTGGGGCCGTTGTAGAAGATGACCCGCTCGCCGAAGGCGTGCAGGGTCGCCGGGCTGGCGATGTTCATGAGGTAGCTGAGCATGAAGCCGCCCTTCTGGATCCAGGGCCGTTCCGAGGCGGTCAGCGGGCGGCATCGCATCGTGGACACGGCAAAGCGGTATTTCTTGTTGGCCAGGGCGAAGGGAACGGCGTCGCGCTCCAGAAAGGTGTTGACGATGCCGCCTAAGGTCTTGAGGATGTCCTGGGGCGAGTCTTTCCGGTGATAGGGAGCCGTGAGGTAGGACTCGAGGAGGGCGCTGTAGCTTTTTTCCGGCTCGGGCTGCAGCCAGGCGGCGAAGCGCCAGGCCCCGGCGGAAGATCCCGCCAGGAGGACCGGGTGCCGGTTTCCCAGGACCCCCGAGGAAAAGAGCGTCCGGTCGAAGCCGGACACGATGAGCCAGCGCGGACCTGACGCAGGGCCGTAGTAGGAGCGGACGGCGTCCAGGGTAAACCCGCCGTCCCGGATCAGGGCCATGGCGGAGCGGCCTGCACGGATCCGGAGGGTGCTCATGGGATTCCCTGCCGGTGGGGGATGCACCGCATACGTGCGGAATCCGACGGCCGCCGCAGGATCGTGCACCCGTTCCGGGTGACCGGGCCACTTTTAGTTATTACCTGATATAATGATATCGTTCTTGACACGGTCCGGTTCGTTTTGTAAGTTGATCCTGCCGCTTGGCCCCTGCGGGCCCGGCCGGCAGATACG
>CAZXMK010000045.1:1608-12224 GCA_964641935.1 uncultured Syntrophaceae bacterium | reverse complement strand
CGTTTTGTAAGTTGATCCTGCCGCTTGGCCCCTGCGGGCCCGGCCGGCAGATACGGAGATGGTTGGGCTGGTAGTCGGTTCATACAAAATCTCCTTTGGCTTTGTCAACATTTCCCTCGCCGGCACGGTGGCGGAAAAGGGAACCTTCCTGGGATTTCTCTTCGGGAGCGCGGGATTGGAGATAAGGGAAAGTATTCTCGAAACGGCAGTCAGGGCGCGCGCGGCCGCGTCCGCCCTCGGGCGCGTCCCGTCCGATCGCAAGGACCGCACCCTCCTGGCCATGGCCGATGCCCTGCGGGAGCGGGAGGCATTCCTGCTGGAGGCGAACGCCGGCGACGTCGCAAAGGCCCGGGAGCGGGGGCTGTCCAAGGCCATGGTCGACCGCCTCACGCTGACCCCGGAGACGATCCGGGGCATGGCCCGGGGGCTGGAGGAAGTGGCGGCCCTGCCGGACCCGGTCGGCCGGATCACCGGCATGTGGCGGCGACCCAACGGCCTGCTGGTCGGGCGGATGCGGATTCCCCTGGGCGTCATCGGCATCATCTACGAGGCGCGCCCCAACGTGACCGTCGATGCGGCGGCCCTGTGCCTGAAATCGGGCAACGCGGTGATCCTCCGGGGAGGATCGGAGGCCATCGACTCCAACCTGGCCATCGCCCGCGTCCTGCAGGATGTGCTGGAGACATCGGGCCTGCCGCCGGCGGCGGTGCAGGTCATCGGCGTGACGGACCGCCGGGCGGTCTACGAGATGCTCCAATTGGAAGAGTACATCGACCTGATCATCCCCCGGGGAGGAGAGGACCTGATCCGGGCGGTGGTGCGGGATTCGAAGATTCCCGTCATCAAGCACTACAAGGGCGTCTGCCACATCTTCGTCGACGCCGGCGCGGACGTCGGGGAGGCGGTCGGGATCTGCATGAACGCCAAGACCCAGCGCCCGGGCGTCTGCAACGCCATGGAGACCCTCCTCGTCCACGAGGCGATCGCCGGGGCGTTTCTGCCGGAGGCGGCCAGGGCCTTGCAGGACGCCGGTGTGCTCCTCCGCGGGTGTCCCCGGACGCGGGAGATCGTTCCCTCCGCCGAAGAGGCCCGGGAAGAGGACTGGCACGCCGAGTACCTGGACCTGATCCTTGCGGTCCGCGTGGTGGACGGGATCGACGAGGCGATGGAACACATCGAACGCTACGGCTCCCTGCACACGGAGGCGATCCTGACCCGGGACTACGCCAACGCCCAGCGCTTTCTCCGGGAGGTTTCCTCCTCGACGGTGCTGGTGAATGCATCGACCCGCTTCAGTGACGGGTTCGAACTGGGACTCGGGGCCGAGATCGGCATCAGCACGACGAAACTGCACGCCTTCGGGCCCATGGGGCTTGAAGAGCTGACGACAACGAAATTCATCATCTACGGAGACGGACAGGTGAGGACATGAAGTGGGGACTGTTGGGAGGAACCTTTGATCCGATTCACATGGGCCATCTGCGATGCGCCGAGGAGATCCTGGAGATGTTCGACCTGAACCGGATCATCTTCGTGCCCGCATCCCGACCCCCGCACAAGCTGGGGGCGGAGATCACGCCCTTCTTCCACCGGGAGCAGATGGTCCGGCTCGCCATCGAGGACAACCCCTCCTTTTCCTTTTCCGACGTGGAAAACCAGCGGGAGGGAAAGTCCTATTCGGTGGAGACCATCGAGTATTTCATGAACCGCTATCTCAAGGATCTCGAGCTTTACTTCATCCTCGGCCAGGACGCCTTTCACGCCATCCAGACATGGCGCGACTGGAACAGGCTTCTCCTCCTGTGCCACATGGTCGTCATGACCAGGCCCGGCTACGAGAACAAGGGTCTCGCGTCGATCCTTCCGGAGGATTTCGCATCCCGCTTCACCTACGAACAGGAGCTTGACGGGTACCGGGGGCCGACGGGGCACATGATTTTCTTCCGGGAGGTCACCTTCCTCGATATCGCTTCCAGCAACATCCGCCAGCGGGCGAAGGCTTCGCAATCGATTGCCTACCTCGTCCCCGACGCGGTGCGCCGCTACATTGTCAAGAACGAGCTGTACAAATCAAGATCCCTGTGATCCGGGAAGACAGGACCGGACACCCGCTCCTTTCAGGAAGTGAAGTCCTGTATGGATCCGGGATCCCGGACAGGGGCAGGGAGCCCGGCTGCCGGAGAGGACGTCTCGAAGGACCGGCAAGGGAGGAGATATGGAAGGCGCGAAGAAAACCAGGGAAGAGCTGCTGAAGGAAGTGGCGGAGCTGAGGAAGAAAGTGCAGAGCCTCGAACGGGGCGGCCCGGCCGTACAATCCTGGGAAGAGCGCTACCGGGAGCTGGCGGAGTGCCTGCCCCAGATCGTCTTTGAATTGGACAAAAAAGGCCGCTTCACGTTCTTCAATCGCCATATCACAACATTCCTCGGCTACGACCAGGAAGATTTCAGTAAGGGAATGACCGCCTGGGACGCGGTGATCCCGGAAGACCGGGAGCGGATGAGGCGGGAAATCGACCTGGTGCTGAAGGGAAAATCCAAGGCCCAGGGCACCCAGACGGCCCTCCTCCGAAAAGACGGCACGTCCTTCCCCGTCTCCATTTTCGCGTCCCCCATCCACTCGGCGGAAGGCATCCGGGGTCTGCGGGGCGTGGGGGTCGACATCTCCCACCAGAAGAGGGCGGAAATCCAGCTCCGGGAGAGCGAAGAGCGCTACCGCTCCATCGTGGAGCACACCCATGACGGGATCTGCGTGATCGACGGGGAAGGCCGCATCCAGTTCGGGAACGACGAGCTGTCCCGGATGACGGGCTACAGCAGGGGGGAGAACCTCGGTAAGAAATTCACCGATTTCCTCGTTCCGGAAGACCGGACCGTCGCCCTGGATCGCTTTACGAGGCGCCGGCGTGGCGAGGACGTGGTCGACCAGTACGAAACGAGGATTGTCTGCCAGGACGGCCGGCAGATCCACGTCGAGGCGAAGATTTCCGTCCTGAAGGACGCAAAGGGGGTTCAGCAGGCCGTCGTCAAGCTCCTGGACATCACGGACCGCAAGAAGGCGGAGGACAGCCTGCGCCAGTCGGAGAACCTCTACCGCACCATCTTTGAAAACACGGGAACCATCATGATGATCGCCGACGAGGACCGGAACATCGTCCTCCTGAACGGCGAGTTCGAGAGGGTTGCGGGAATCCGTCGGGAGGACGTCGTCGGGAAAATCCGGGCCGACGACCTGATCGAGAGCGCCGACCTGGAGCGCCTGGTGGGCCTGCAGCGCGAAATCCTGGAGAACCCGGCCCGGGGGCCATTCCATACGGAATTTACCCTGAAGGACAAATCGGGCGGCATGCGGGATGTTTTTCTCGTGATCTCCGGCATCCCCGAGACCCGGCTCATCGTGTGCTCCCTCATGGACATCACGGAGCGGAAGCAGGCGGTCCATGCGCTGCTGGAGAGGGAGAAAACCCTGCAGGACACGACCCGGCGCCTGGAGGAAGTCAACGAGGCCCTGCGCGTCCTCCTGAAGCACAAGCAGGAGAGCCAGGGAGAGGTGGAATCGAAGGTCCTCGCCAATGTCCGCGAACTGGTGCTGCCCTATGTAAAGAAAATGCAGAGCACGTCCCTGGACGGCGCGCAGAAGGCATACGTGGACATCATCGAGACGAACCTGGAGGATATCATGTCGCCCTTCCTCCGGACGCTGACCTCCCAGTACCTGAACTTCACACCGAAGGAAATCCAGGTGGCGAACTATATCCGCAGCGGGAAGACCACGAAGGAAATCGCCAGGATCATGGGCGTCTCCCGGAGTGCGATCGACCTGCACCGGAATCATATCCGGGCGAAGCTGGGCCTGAACAAAAAGAAGGCCAACCTGCGCACCCATCTTGCCAGCCTTGCGTGACCGGTGACGGTCCCGGACGGACCGGCGCCGTCCGCCTCGCACGGCGCCCCTCCGCTCCGGGTCCGTTTTGCGTTGTTTTTCACCGGTTTCCGAATGGAGGGATTCCGGCCGCATGTTCAAGAAAGGGGTTCCGGACAAGCCTCAGAGTTTCACCCTTACCGCTCTGGGAACACCCGGGGAGGCCTGCACCCTTTCCCTGTCGGGCCGGCTCGCCCTGGAAAACCTGGAGCGGCTGCTCGCGGAAGCCGGTGCATTGTTCGAGAACCGTCGGCCGTCGGCCATCCGGGTGGATCTTTCCCGGGTCGATTACATGGACAGCGCCGGAGCCCTTTTCATCGGCCGTCTCCGGACGCTGGCCGCGGCCCGGTCCATTCCCCTGGAGCTGGCGGGCCTCGGGGAGGATGCCCGGCGGATCCTGTCGCTCGTGGAAAGCAGATCCGCCCCTGCCGCGACGAAGGCGGCTGCAGAGAAGCCGGGGGGCTTCTTCCCGAAGGTTGCGGACACGGCGGAGTCCCTGCTCGATGCCTTCGCGGACCTCATGACGTTTGTCGGGGAGGTCGTCCTGGCCCTGCTCCACTCCCTTTTCCATCCCCGCACGGTGCGCTGGAACGCCGTCCTGTTCTACATGAGAAGGGCCGGCGTGGAGGGCCTGCCCGTGGTCGGTCTCATCAGCCTGCTCCTGGGCCTGATCATGGCCTTCATGGCCTCCCTTCAGCTTCGCCAGTTCGGCGCCAACATTTACGTGGCCTCCCTTGTGTCGATCTCCATCGTGCGCGAGCTGGGGCCGATCATGACGGCCATTCTCGTGGCCGGCCGCTCCGGGTCCGCCTTTGCGGCGGAGATCGGCACCATGATGGTCAACGAGGAAGTGGACGCCCTGACGACCATGGGGTTCGATCCCGTCAAGTTCCTGGTGATCCCGAAAGTGATCGCCGCCCTTGTCGTCGTGCCCGTCCTGACCCTGTACGCGGACCTGCTGGGAGTTCTGGGCGGCCTGATCGTCGGCGTGACGGGACTCGACATCACGGTCCATGCCTACATGACCCAGACCATCAAGAGCATCCGGATCTTCGACATGAACGCCAGCATGTTCAAGGCCATGTGCTTCTCCCTCCTGATCTCGGGCATCGTCTGCTACCGGGGCTTCCAGGTCCGGGGGGGAGCGGAGGCGGTCGGTGCGGCGGCAACCTCCGCCGTGGTGTCGGCCATATTCCTGATCATCGTGGCGGACTCGGCCTTCGCCATCATGCTGCACTACATCCGGCCGTAGGGGAGTGCCGGGAAAGGTTGACATGAACGATCCATCCGCGGTACCGGCAGACGGGACCGGGCCCGTCATCGAAGTCGAGAACCTGACGGCCGCCTACGGAGACCATGTCGTCCTGGAAAACGTCAGCTTGCAGGTGCAGCCGGGGGAGATCATCGCCATCGTCGGGGGAAGCGGCTGCGGGAAGTCGACCCTGCTGAAATACCTCATCGGACTTTACCGGCCGACGTCGGGACGTGTGCGGGTCAACGGTGTGGACATCGCTACGGCCGACGATGCCGCCCTGCAGGAGTTCAAACGGCAGATCGGCGTCCTGTTCCAGTCGAGCGCCCTCATCGGCTCGATGACCCTGGCCGAGAACGTGGCCCTCCCGCTCCAGGGGCACACGGACCTCCCGCCGGCGATCATCGACGAGGTCGTGCGGATGAAGCTCTCCATGGTGAACCTGTCGGGCTACGAGGATTACCTGCCGGCGGAGCTCTCGGGGGGCATGAAGAAGCGCGCGGGCCTGGCCCGGGCCATGGCCCTGGACCCGACGATCCTGTTCTTCGACGAGATGTCCGCCGGCCTGGATCCCGTCACGTCGGTGGAGCTGGACATGATGGTCAGGAGCATCAACGAGGGCATGGGAACGACGATGGTGGTCGTGACCCACGAGCTGGAGTCGATCTTCACGATCGCGTCCCGGGCCATCATGCTCGACAAGGCCGCCCGCGGCATCATCGCGGAGG
This sequence comes from uncultured Syntrophaceae bacterium, assembly GCA_964641935.1. GTDB lineage: Bacteria > Desulfobacterota > Syntrophia > Syntrophales > PHBD01 > PHBD01. The sequence continues at coordinate 6,325 of CAZXMK010000045.1, read as the reverse complement.
GGCGGCCCCGGGACCTGCAGAAGGATACGTCCGATCCGCGGGTGTACCATTTCTTCAATCGCACGAGCGGTTCTTCCGCATAGGGAGGCATTCCGTCCATGGCCAGAATCAAGACTCCCAAGTTCCTGATCGGTCTGTTCATCACCCTGGGGGTTTCCATCGGCGTCGCCACGGTCATCTGGATCGGGGCGTCCAAGATCCTCCAGAAGGGCGATATGTACGTGACGTATTTCGATGAATCGGTGCAGGGTCTTTCCCCGGACTCCATGGTGAAATACCGCGGCGTCGACGTCGGCCGCATCGACAGCATCCAGGTGGCCCAGGACCGGCGCCTCATCGAGGTGGTCATGAAGGTGGACCTGAAGCCCTCGGAGGCAAAGGACTCCGTGGCCCAGTTGAAGTCCGCCGGCCTCACGGGCATCGTTTTCGTGGACCTGGACCGGGTTCCCACGGGCGAGCGGGTCGATTCGCCGCGGATCAACTTTACCCCGCCCCATCCCATCATCCCCTCCCAGGCCTCGGCGCAGAAGCTGATCCTGTCGGGCCTGGAGATGACCATCGCCAAAATCAAGGAAGTCGACCTGGCGGGGATCTCGAACGAGCTGAAGCGGGTGGAGAAGTCCATCAGCGAGTTCTTCGGCGGCAGGCAGACCCACCGCATTCTCGAGAACCTGGAATCCACCACGGCGCACCTCAATCACACGCTGGACAAGGTGGATCAACTCGTCTCCCAGGGGCACCTGGAGGGGACCCTGGATGACGCGAAGACCCTGTTCCAGGAGACCAAGGACGGCATTGTGGATGCCCGCGGACTGATCGACGACGTGCGGAAAGAGATCAAGGCGATGAATCTCGCCGAAACGGCCCGGCGGACCGAAGGCATGGTGACGGATCTCGACCGCAAGACGCGGAAGATCACGACGGATATGGAACTGGCCGGGGAGAACATCCGCCGGGCCTCGGAAAATCTCGACGCGCTGCTCCAGAGGCTGGAGGCCAATCCTTCGGACCTGATCTTCGGGGAGCCTCCGCCGCCCCGACGTTTCCGCTGAGGGAGGAATCGGAATATGACGAACAGGATGATGAGAGGGTCCCGCATCGGCGCGACCGGGAGAATGAAAGCGGGGTTGCGGGTTCTGGCGGTCGTCCTTCTGGCGGCGGGATCGCTTTGGGGCTGTGCCGGCGCAAAGCCGGCCCTCCTGGTGGATCACTATTCCCTGGAATACGATCCTCCGGTCTTCGAGGGGACGGCGCCTCTGGACGAAGTCCTCAAGCTGGACCGTTTTTCCGCCACGGAGGCCCTCCGGGGCGTCCTGATGATTTCCCGGCCGGAGCCCTACGTCTACTATGCGGATCCCTACCATCGCTGGCGGGTCAATCCGGCCGACCTGGCCACGGACTTCCTGGCCCGGGATTTTCGCAACGCGGGGCTCTTCAAGGCCGTTTTCACCTGGCGGGATCCCGTCGATGCGAGGTTTGTGCTCAAAGGCGCCGTGGAGGAATTCTCCGAGACCGGCGGCGCCGACGGCCGCCGCTCGCTCCTCGTGCTCCGGATGACGCTGATGGACATGAGCAAGAGCGACGTCCAGAACCGGGTCGTGTATCAGAAGAAATACGAGTCGTCCCTTCCCGTGGAAGGCCGGAGCGCCGGCGGCCAGGCCGCCGCGATGAGCCGCGCCATGGCCCTCCTGTCCCGTCAGATCATCGAGGACGCCAGCGCGGCGGTCCGGCGGAACTCCGGGACCGGGACGCCCCGGGATAAGAAGCCCACCGGCGAATGATACTGTTTCTTGTCCTCTACTTCCTCGTGTACGGGGGAGTCCATGTTTACATATTCCTGAAACTGGCGCGGGCGTTTTCACTGCCGGTACCGGGACAGGGGGCGCTCGGCGTCTTCCTGGCCGTGATGGTTCTCCTTCCGGTGGCGGTTCACTTCCTCGAGCGGATCGGCCAGGAGCGTGCGGCCTGCCTGGCATCCTGGTCCGGTTACCTCTGGATGGGGGCGGTGTTCTTCGCGTTCTGCCTGTTTCTGGGCCTGGATGCCTGGAACTGGATGATACGGCTCGGGGCGGCCGTCACGGGCGCGGATCGGACGGCCTGGATGGTCGGTGCCCGCCCCGCCGCGCTGTTGGCCCTGGGGGGGGCCGTGCTGCTCTCCGTCTACGGTGTCTGGGAGGCGACCCGCCTCCGTACGGAGCGGATCGTCCTTCCGAGCGCCAAGGTTTCCCGGCCGGTGCGGATCGTCCAGATCTCGGACGTCCACGTCGGGTTCATCGTCGCCGGGGACCGCGTCGACCGCATCGCTGCGGCCGTCGAGGAGGCCCGTTCGGACCTGGTGGTGTCCACGGGGGACCTGGTTGACGGCCAGATCGACAGCCTTCGGGATTCCATGGATCGGCTCCGGGCGATCCGGCCGCCTCTCGGCAAGTTCGCGGTGACGGGGAACCACGAGTTCTACGCCGGCCTCGATCAGGCCCTGGCGTTCACCGAGGGAGCCGGGTTCACGGTTCTCCGGGGAGAGGGGAGGACCGTGGGCGGGATCCTGAACCTGGCCGGCGTGGACGACGCGACGGGAATCCATTCCGGGCTGGCCCCGGCAGTGGACGAGCGGGCGGTTCTCGACCGCCTCCAACCCGGGCTTTTCACCGTTCTGCTCCGGCACCGGCCGGAAAACCGCTCCGCCACCGCCGGACGATTCGACCTGCAGTTGTCGGGACATACACACAAGGGACAGCTTTTCCCTTTCAGTTTTTTCACAAGGCTGGCATTTTCACATCATGCGGGGGATTACCGGCTGCCCGGCGGGGGGCTTCTCCATGTCAGCCGGGGAACCGGGACCTGGGGACCGCCCATGCGGTTTCTGGCGCCTCCTGAAATCACCGTGATCGATCTCGTGCCCGGGCCCGGGCGGGAGGAAACGAAGTGAACGAGCGGCCGGATCCGGAAACGGTCCAGAGCGTTTTCAGGGATGTAACGGGTCATCGCACCATTGCCGGGATCATCCGCAGCCACTCGACAAACAGCCGGGATGTACGCCGTTACGCGCTGGAGGGACCCGATCTTTCGGATTGCCGCGACATCCTGGAGCTGGGGTGCGCCTTCGGACCCTTCACCGAGACCCTTCGGGGGCGGGTCGCTCCGGACGCCGCCGTTACGGGGGTGGACATCGTGGAGGCCTACGAAGAGCCGTTCCTGGAAGCCTGCCGCCGGGCGGGCCTCCGGGGCCGGTTCCTCCCGGAGGGAGTCCCGGTGATCCGGAGCTTCCCGGAGGCGTCCTTCGATCTGGTCCTGTGCTCCTTCGCCCTGTATTTCTTTCCAGAGGTCATTCCCGAGATCGCCCGGATCCTGCGTGCGGGCGGCCTGTTTGTCGTCATCACCCACGACCGGAACAACATGGGGGAGCTGGCGGACCTGATCCGGAGAACGCTGACGCGGCAGGGCGACCTCCCGGAGGGACGTCTTCCTGTGGAGAACATCGTGGAGCGATTTTCCGCGGAGAACGGAAAGGATCTTCTGGCGCCCTGGTTCGGGGAAATCGAGACGCAGGACTACCGGAACACCCTGGTTTTCCCGCCGTCCGACATTCCCCAGATCCTGCAGTACATCCACTTCAAGAGCCCGTTTCTTCTGACCGGAACCGCTCGCACCGTCCCGGAGGTTACGAAGCTTCTGGAAGAGGAGCTCCAGCGTTGGATCCGGAGCACCGGAAGCATCCATCTGTCCAAGAACGACCGGATCTTCCGCTGCCGACGGCCGCGGCCCCGAAAGGACGGAACATGAACAAGCCGCGAAGGCATTACTGCCATGTCTGCGGAGGGAAAATCGCCCGCGAGAGGGACGATGAGGGAACCGACCGGGATTACTGCCATCCCTGCGGCCGTTTTTTCTATGATAACCCGCTGCCCGTCGTCTCGGCCATCGTGACGATGGACCGCTGGATTCTCTTTGTCCGGAGGGGAAAACGCCCCTACAGGGGAATGTGGTGTCTTCCCACGGGGTTCGCCGAATCGGGGGAGAGCATCGAGGAGGCGGTCCTCCGGGAGCTGGAGGAAGAGGCGGGGATCAAAGGGAAAATCGCGGGACTGGTGGATGTGGATTCCTACCGGAGCCGCTTTTACGGGGATCTTCTGTTCCTGACGTTCGAGGTGGAGCAGACGGGCGGCATCCTGCGGCCCGGGAGCGACACGACGGCGGTCCGGTACTATCCTCCGGACGATCTGCCGCGAATCGCCTTTTCTTCGAACCGCAAGGCCATCGGGGCCTTTGTCCGGAGCAAGTCGGACTACTGGGCCATCGTCGATTCCTTCCGCCAGTCCGTCGGGGAGGAGCCGGCGGAGGGACGCCGGAACCTGCTGTCCGACCGGCTCGTTGAGGTCATCGAGGAGAACGCCGAATCGATCGCCCGCATGTGGATGAGAGAGGCCCTGACCAGCCGGACCACCGCCGGGTACCACCTGTTCGGCCGGGAGAGGCTTTTCGGGGGTGTCCTCGACATCCTGTCCCGCTTCAGCGCCTGGCTGGGAGGCGTCCGCGAGGACGCGGAGGTGAAGGATTTCTTCTCGGCCCTGGGACGGCAGAGCCGGCGGGAAGGCGTGCCGCTCAGCCACGTCCTGAGCTCGTTGAGCCTCGTGAAGAAGCACCTCTGGGAATTTGCCCTGTCGCGGGGGATGTGGCAGAAGACGCTGGATATCTACATGGCCCTGGAGCTGGACCGGCG
>CAZXMK010000045.1:0-1508 GCA_964641935.1 uncultured Syntrophaceae bacterium | reverse complement strand
CGCTTGAGCTTCATCGTCTGGGTGAGCATCCCGTTCTCCAGGGTGAAGTTTTCCTCCAGCAGGAGGTATTTTTTCGGGATCTCGTACCCTCCGTATTTTCCCTTCAGGGCGCTGGTGATTTCCGCGGCGATAAAGGCCTTGACCTCGGCGTTTTCGACAAGGCTTTTCGGTTCCGCAGACAGGCCCTTCTGTTCCGCCCAGCGCTGAAGGGCAGGGATTTCCGGAACCACGAGGCACACGTTGTAGGGCCGGTTTTCACCGTAGATGACGCAGTTGGCCACCCAGGGAACGAGGCAGATGTCCTCTTCCAGGGCCGCGGGGAAGACGAATTTCCCGTTCTCCAGCTTGAACTGTTCCTTGATGCGGCCGGTGATGTAAAGGAAGCCGTCCTTGTCGAGGCGGCCGCGGTCGCCCGTCCGGAGCCCCCCGTCCGGCATCAGGACCTCCCGGGTGGCGTCGGGCTTGTTGTGATAGCCCTTCATGACGTTGGGCCCGTAGGCGACGATCTCTCCGTCCGTCGCTCCCGGCTCCACGACCGATGAATCGATGACGATCTTCACATTTTTGATGGCCTGGCCGACGCTCCCGAAGCGGAAGGCGTAGGAGGCGTTCATGGCGATCGCCGGGGAGGTCTCCGTCATGCCGTAGCAGTCGTAGACAGGGATGCCGATGTCGTAGAAGAAGTAGGCGATGTCCACGTTCATGGCGGCGCTGGCGGTCATGGAGCCCTGCAGCCGGCCGCCCAGCTTTTCGCGGATCTTGGAGAAGACGATCTTGTCGGCAATGGCGAACTTGATGTTCGTCAGGAAATCGGACTTCCCCTGGGCCGCCAGCTCCCTCTTTTTCTTTGCCGACGTCACGCCCATGTCGAAGAGGGCCTTCGCGAGGCCGCCCTCCTCCCTCATTTTCGTCGTGATGCCGTCATAAATGCGGTTGAAGACGCGGGGAACCGCAACGAGCCAGGTCGGCTTGACCGCCAGGATGTCCTGCGCGATGGTGGCGGGGCTTTCCGCCAGGCCCATGGAGGCTCCCATGTGGATCATGGCGTATAGCTCGCCCGTCTGGCCGTAAGAGTGGGCCCAGGGGAGAATGGCGAGCGTCACGTCCTTCTCGCTCAGTTCGGGGTACTTGGCGATTCCTGCCAGGACGTTGCTGGTGAAGTTGCCGTGGGTCAGGAGGACCCCCTTCGGGTCTCCTGTCGTGCCGGATGTGTAGATCAGGACGGCCACGTCTTCCGGCGTGGGCCGGATCGAGGGAATGGGGTTCTTCTCCCCGATCCGCTCCAGGGCCTCCATGGTTTCCTCTCCGGTGTCGTCGATGAGATAGATGCTCTGGAGGGACGAGATCTCGTTCGGGAAATTCTTGATCTTCTCGTAGATCTCCGGCTTGGAGACGAACAGGACCTTCACCTGGCTGTCGGCGATGATGTACTTCCAGATGTGAAGGAGCTCCGCCTCGTACATCGGGATGAACTGACCGCCGAGGCCGTACGTGGCGAAGGCCGCCAC
>CAZXMK010000044.1:11328-14181 GCA_964641935.1 uncultured Syntrophaceae bacterium | reverse complement strand
ATGGCGGTGATTTCGTTTCATTCCCTGGAGGACCGGCTGGTCAAGGAAACGTTCCGCTCCTGGGAGAAGACCTGCACCTGCCCGCCCGGTGTCCCGGTCTGCACCTGCCGGGCGGAGGCAAAGGCAAAGGTCCTGACAAGGAAACCTCTCCGTCCCCGGCCGGAGGAGGCTGAGAAGAATCCCAGAGCAAGGAGCGCGAGGCTCAGGGCGGCGGCAAGGATATGACGATGCAGCGGACGGGTGAATGGGGAGCGGCGATTCCACGGGGGGAGGGAACCTTCTCCTGGTGGCGCTATTCCGCGTTCATCGTCGTGGCGCTTGTCCTCATGCTCATGTTGACCCTGTACGTCTGGTCCCACGTCCGCATGACCCAGGTGGAATACAAAATTGCCGCGGAGCTCAACCGCAAGGAGCAGCTGCTGGACGACCAGCGGAAGCTGAAGATGGAAGTCGCCACGCTCAAGTCCCGGAAACGCATCGAGACGATTGCACGGGACTCCCTGAATATGACCTTTCCCGAACAGGACCAGGTCATTATCGTGAAGTGAGGGGAAGGAGCCGCCCATGAACAGGGAATCCTCCAAATGGCTGCGCTTCCGGCTGGCAACGCTGTTTTGCTTCTTCCTGATCCTGTTCGTCGCACTGATTTCGAGGGCGATCCAGCTTCAGATCCTCTCCGGCAAGACCCTCAAGAAAATGGCCGACCGGCAGCACATCCAGCCGGTTCTGCTCCAGCCCGAGCGGGGGATCATCTTCGACCGCAACGGGGAGAAGCTGGCCGCCAGCGTCCAGGTCGACTCCGTCTGCGCCGAACCATCCCGGATCGCCGATCCGAATGATGCGGCCCGGAGGCTTGCCCCGATTCTCAGGATGGATCCGGAGGTGATCCGCAAGAAGATCGCCGGGCGCAAGCACTTCGCCTGGATCGCCCGGCGGATTCCCGACAGCCAGGCGGATGCCCTGGAAAAGCTGAAGATCGAGGGCATCTATACGGTGAAAGAGCCCCGGCGGATCTATCCCAACGGGGAACTCGCGGCGGCGGTGATCGGGTTTGTGGGCATCGACGCCGACGGCATCGAAGGCCTGGAGATGCGCTACAACGACGAGCTCAAGGGAACGCCCGAGAAGCTCGCCTGGTTCCGCGACGCGAAGGGCAAGAAGATCTATGCCCGCGTGGAGGGAGCGGAAGCGGCGAAGGTGGAGGACAACTACAACCTCGTCCTGACCATCGATTCGCGGATCCAGTACCTGGTGGAATCGAAGCTCAAGGAGGCGGTTCAGGCCAAGGGCGCCCGGGGCGGCTTCGCCATGGTGATGGATCCGAAGACGGGCGAGATCCTGGCCATGGCCAACGAGCCCGGCTTCGACCCGAACACGCCGAAGGACACCGCGGACAAGGGGCGGAACCGGGCCATCACGGACGTCTTCGACCCGGGGTCCACCTTCAAGCCGTTCCTCGCCGCGGCGGCCCTGGAGGAGAAAGCGGTCAGCGAATCGACCCGCCTGAACTGCGAAAACGGGGCCTACAAGGTCAACGACCGGGTCTTTCACGAGGCGAACCGGAAGAAGTATGGGTCGCTCGCGTTCGGGGAGGTCATCAAGTACTCCAGCAACATCGGCTGCGTGAAAACGGCGGAGCGACTCGGCAAGGACAAGTTCTACGAGTACATCACCAAGTTCGGCTTCGGTGCCCGGACGGGAGTTGACCTGCCCGGCGAGTCCCGGGGTCTCCTTCGCCCCGTCCGGAACTGGACGCGGGTCGACATGTCCACCATCGCCTTCGGCCAGGGGATCTCCGTGACGGCCCTCCAGCTCATCACGGCCCTGTCGGCGATCGCCAACGACGGCGTCCTGATGAAGCCCCTCATCGTCCGGGCCATCGTGGACAAGCAGGGAAAAATCATCCGGGGCAACACCCCGACGGTGGTCCGGCGGGTCATCTCCCCCGAGACGTCGAAGCGGATGGCCCGGATCATGACCTCCGTCGTGCAGGACGACGATGGAACAGGCAAGAAAGCCCGGATCACCAACATCAACGTTGCCGGCAAGACGGGGACGTCCCAGAAATTCGATCCGGGCCGCCGGGCCTATTCGTCGGAGCGGGTCCGGACGTCCTTCATGGGCTTCTTCCCGGCGGAGAACCCGCAGATCACCATGATGATCGTCCTGGACGAGCCGAAGATCGACAAGTGGGGCGGTGTGGCCTCGGCGCCGGTATTCAGCGGCATTGGCGAACAGATCCTGAACTGCATCAAGACCGATCTCCGTCAGCGCACCCCGGCGCCGCCGCCCCGGGTGCCCGAACCGCTCCAGCCCGAGAAGGGGGTGAGGCTGGTTTCCGCACCGACGCTTCTCCTGAACGGCGCGCAGACGGAAAACGAAGAGAATGAGGCGTTGATGCCCGATTTCCGGGGCATGACCATGCGGGAGGCGCTCAAGCGGGCCAGGGAAAAGGGAATCGAGCTGAACATATCCGGGAACGGGTGGGCCGCCAGCCAGAGCCCCCTGCCGGGTACCGCTTTGAGGGAGCGCCGTCTCTGCAGCGTATCTTTCAGTACAGGCCAGTGAAGGTGGGCGGGTGCTCCTTTCCGATGTGCTTCAGGGTGTCGATGTCCGGGGGGTCTCGGGAGACCTTTCCGGAACGGTTCGCTCCGTCTGCTACGACTCCCGGCAGTGTACCCCCGGGAGCCTGTTCGTAGCCGTTCCCGGCCTGAAGTTCGACGGCCACGGTTTTATCGGCGAGGCCATCCGCCGGGGCGCCGGATTCATCGTTCACGAACGGGACTTCGCACCCACCCCGGGCGTCACGGCCGTGAGGGTGGCCGACTGCCGGCGGACCCTGGGCATCCTGGG
>CAZXMK010000044.1:0-11228 GCA_964641935.1 uncultured Syntrophaceae bacterium | reverse complement strand
GGAAGGGGTGGAGCGCCTCCGGAACGTGCCGGGACGCCTGGAGAAGGTGGACGCGAAGCCAGGCGATCCCCGGGTTTTTGTCGATTACGCACACACGGAAGACGCACTCCGGCGCGTCCTGGAAAATCTGGCCATGTTCCGCCGCGGACGGATCGTCACCGTCTTCGGATGCGGCGGCGACCGGGACCGGGGCAAGCGTCCTCTCATGGGACGGGCCGCCGTGGAAGGGAGCAGCGTGGCGATCATCACGTCCGACAACCCGCGGACCGAGGATCCCCTGGAGATCATCCGGGAGATCGAGGCCGGCGTGGTCGGATTGCCGGTGCGCCGGATCCGGGCCGGGGAGTTCGACGAGGCGTCCGGGAAGGCCGGGCGGCCCGCGTATTTTGTCGTACCGGACCGGAAGGCGGCCATCGAGCAGGCCATCCGGTCGTCCGGCCCCGACGACATCGTTCTCATCGCCGGCAAGGGGCACGAGGACTATCAGATCATCGGGGAGAAGAAGACCCCCTTCGACGACCGCCTTGTGGCCCGGGACGCCCTGTCGGCAAGACGGGATGGGGAGAGCCGCTGATGGCGCCCGTCCTGACCATCCGGGAGATCCTGGATGCGGCGGGGGGAGTCCTCCTCCGCGGCGACGGGCGGGGGACCGTGGATGGCGTATCGACGGACACGAGGAGCCTGGGGCCTGGAAATCTCTTTGTGGCCCTCCGGGGGGACCGGTTTGACGGCCACCGTTTTCTCGGGGCCGCTGTGGCGGCGGGGGCGAAAGCGGTCATCGTCCAGGAGGACCCGCCGGGGGAGTGGATTTCGGGTCTCGCCGGCGTGGATGTGATCCGGGTGGAGGACACCCTGACGGCCCTGGGCGACCTGGCCGGCCACGTCCGGGGGATGTACCCGGTGCCCGTCATCGCCGTGACCGGCAGCTCGGGGAAGACGACGACCAAGGAGATGGCCGCGGCCGTCATCGGGCGGAAAATGCGGATCCTGAAGACGGAGGGCAACCTGAACAACCTCATCGGCGTTCCCATGATGCTCTTCCGTCTCGGCCCGGAGCATCGCGCGGCCGTCCTGGAACTGGGAACGAACAGGCCCGGCGAGATCGCCCGGCTGACCCGGATCGTCCGGCCGAACATCGGCCTGGTCACGAATATCGGCCCCGCCCACCTGGAGGGTCTGGGCAGCCTGAAGGGCGTAGCCCGGGAGAAGGGGGACCTCTTCCGGAACATGAGCCAAACGGCCACGGCCCTGATCAACCGGGACGACCCCTTCGTCCGGGGCCTGGAGGAACAGTGGCCGGGGGAAAAGGTGACCTTCGGCATGGAAAGGGACGCGGACATCACGGCGGCGGACATCCGGACGGATGCGGGAGGGACCTCGTTCCGCCTCGGTATGGGGGACCGCCGTCTGGATGTTCGCATTTCCCTCTGCGGGCGGTACGCCGTTTCCAACGCGATGGCGGCGGCGGCCTGCGCCCGTGCGCTCGGCATCGACGAGGACGCCGTTCGGGAAGGACTGGAGTCGTTTCGCCCCGTTTCGGGCCGGATGACGGTACTCCCCCTGGCCAACGGGGCATTCCTGGTGGACGATGCCTACAACGCCAATCCCGCCTCCGTCCGGGAGGCCCTCCGGACCCTCCGGGACCTGAAGGGTGCCGGCGCGGGGGTGGCGGTCCTGGGAGACATGCTGGAACTGGGGGACGCCTCGGCGGAACTGCACCGCGACACGGGCCGGCTCCTGGCGGAAACGGGGATCCGGCGGGCGTACCTGAAGGGTGCCTTCTCGGGGGACACCGCCCGCGGCGCCGTCGAGGGAGGGCTGGCCCCGGGGGACGTGACGTTCTTCGAGGAGCCCCGGGAGATTCTGCCGTCCCTGCGGGAACATCTCCGGGAAGGAGACTGGGTCCTGGTGAAGGGGTCCCGGCGGATGCGCCTGGACGAAACCGTCCGGGCCATCGCCGATTGGTTCGGAACGAAGGAGACCGCATAGATGCTGTACCACCTGCTGTATCCGCTCCATACGGTGATCTCCTCCTTCAACGTGTTCCGCTACATCACGTTCCGGACGATCTATGCCGCCATCACGGCCCTGGTCATCTGCTTCGTCGTCGGTCCCTGGCTGATCCGCAAGCTGCGCAGCCTCGACGTGGGGCAGCAGGTGCGGGACGACGGTCCGAGCACCCACCAGGTTAAGCAGGGCACCCCCACCATGGGGGGGGTCCTCATCATCTTCGCCGTCGTCGTGTCGACCCTCCTGTGGGCCAACCTCCGGGTGGACTACATCTGGCTGGTGATCCTCGTGACGATCGGCTACGGGCTCATCGGGTTCATGGACGACTACCGGAAGCTGACCCGGCGGAACAGCAAGGGCGTTCCCGCGAAGACCCGCCTGGCGGCGGAGATTGCCATCGCGCTTTTCGTCAGCGTCATCCTGTTCTTGAAGCCGGGCTTCTCCTCGAACCTGACGGTTCCCTTCTTCAAGACGGTGCTTCCCGACCTGGGCTGGGCGTACATCCTCCTGTCCACGTTCATCATCGTGGGCGCGGCCAACGCGGTGAACCTGACGGACGGCCTGGACGGCCTGGCCATCGGGCCGGCCATCACCTGCTTCCTGACGTACCTCCTGTTCGCGTATTTCGCGGGCAACGTCCGTATCTCCGGCTACCTCCAGGTCCCCTACGTGGCGGGAACGGGCGAACTCTCCATCTTCTGCGGCGCCATGGTCGGCGCCGGCATCGGTTTTCTCTGGTACAACACCTATCCGGCCCAGGTCTTCATGGGCGACGTGGGATCGCTGTCCCTCGGGGGGGCCCTGGGAACGCTGGCGATCATGACGAAGCAGGAGATCCTCCTGGCCATCGTGGGGGGCATCTTCGTCCTCGAGACCTTCTCGGTCATCGCCCAGGTGGGCTGGTTCAAGCTGTCCGGCGGGAAGAGGATCTTCCGGATGGCCCCCATCCACCACCATTTCGAGCTGAAGGGATGGCCGGAGCCGAAGGTCATCGTCCGGTTCTGGATCATCTCGATCCTCCTGGCCATGGTGGCCATCAGCACGCTGAAACTGCGGTGACGGATCATGGAGCTGGCGGGGAAGAACATCCTGGTGATCGGACTCGGAAAGACGGGGAAGTCAACGGCGCAGTTCCTTGCCCGCCGGGGAGCGCGGGTGGCCGTGACGGACACCCGGCCCGCCGCCGATTTCCGGGAATGGATCACCGGCGGCAACGGATCCGGTCAGTATGTGTGGACTCCCTATGAGCCGTCGTCGATTGCCGGCATCGACCTGGTTATCCCCTCGCCGGGGATCCCGCCTTCCGATGCGGTGCTCTCGGAGGCCTTACGCCGGGGCGTGCCCGTTTTCAGCGAGATCGAACTGGCCGCCCGGTTCCTCCGGATCCCCATGATCGCCGTCACGGGCACCAACGGGAAGACCACCGTCACGACCCTCCTGGGCGAGATCTTCCGGGAGAGCGGCATCGACGCCTTCGTCGGGGGAAACATCGGGACGCCGCTCATCGACCGCGCCGGCGCCGAGGAAAGCGACCGGTGCGCCGTGGTCGAGGTGAGCAGCTTCCAGCTCCAGTACATTGATACGTTCCGTCCCTTCGTGTCCCTGATCCTGAACGTGACCCCGGATCACGTGGACTACCACGGGAGCTTCGAGGCCTATCGCCGGGCGAAGGAGCGGATCTTCGAAAACCAGAAGGGAGGAGACCGGGTTGTCCTGAACGCCGACGATCCGTTCCTGTCGCCCACCCTGACGGCCCCCGCGGCGCCGGTGCTTCCGTTCAGCACCCTTCGTGAGCCGGAGGAGGGGATCTTTCTGCGGGGCGATTGGATGCTTCTCCGGACGGGCGGCACGGAAGAGGAGTATCCCCTGGACATGATCCGGATTCCCGGGCGCCACAATGTGGAAAACGTCATGGCCGCCATCCTGGCAGCCCGGGTGGCCGGCTGCGTCCGGGAGGGAATCTCCTCCGCCGTCCGGAATTTTCGGGGGATCTCCCACCGGATCGAGTTCGCCGGCGAGAAGAACGGGATCGCCTTTTACGACGACTCGAAGGGAACCAACACGGGAGCGGTCCAGCGGGCCCTGGAGACCTTCTCCCGGCCGGTGATCCTCCTCATGGGAGGCCGCGACAAGGACGGGGATTTTGCGAGCCTTGAAGAGGCGGTGCGGAAGCGGGTGAAGCGCCTTGTCCTCTTCGGCGAGGCGGCGGAGCGGATCGGCGGATTCCTGGGCGGGGTTGTGCCGACAGAGGACGGGGGTCCCCTGGAGCATGCCGTCCGGCGGGCCTTCGAGGAGGCGGCACCGGGGGACGTGGTCCTCCTGTCGCCGGGATGCGCCAGTTTCGACGCCTACACGGACTACCGGCAGCGGGGCCGGCACTTCAAGCAGGTTGTCGGGGAGCTGTGAACATGGTGCCCAGGGAAGGAAGGCCCGACATCGTGCTTCTGATCGTGACCCTCATCCTGGTGACGGTGGGGACGGTCATGGTCTACAGCTCCAGCTCGATCATGGCGGCGGAGAAATACAAGGACGGCCTCTATTTCCTCAAGAAGCAGATTGTATTCGTGATCATGGGGCTCGGGCTGATGGTGTTCCTGACAAAGGTTCCCTACCAGAAACTGAAGAAGCTCGCCTATCCGGTGCTGGTTCTCACGGCGATCATGCTGGCGGTGCTCCTGATTCCCCATGCCGGCGTGCGGGCCGGTGGGGCGACGCGCTGGCTCCGCCTGGGGCTCTTCAACTTCCAGGTGACCGAGCTGGCCAAGGTGGCCGTGGTGCTGTTCCTGGCCCACTATCTGACCCGTAAGGCGGCCCAGCTGAAGGACTTCAAGCAGGGCCTCCTGATCCCCATGGTGACGGTCTGCTTCCTCATCGGCCTGATTGTCCTGGAGCCCGATTTCGGGACCTCGGCGATCATTTTCTTCATCATGATGCTGATGTTCTACCTCTCGGGGACCCGGGTCACGCACCTGGCCGGCCTGGCGGCGGCCATGGCCCCGGTGGCGCTGTGGCTCCTGATGCGCAAGAGCTACCGGATGGAGCGGCTGCTTACGTTCCTGGACCCCTGGCGGGACCCCGGGAAGTCGGGATTCCAGATCATCCAGTCGCTCCTGTCCTTCGGGTCCGGCGGTCCCTTCGGCGTCGGCATCGGCGACGGCATGCAGAAGCTGTTCTATCTGCCGGAGCCGCACACGGATTTCATCCTGGCGATCATCGCCGAGGAGAGCGGATTTCTCGGGGTGGCCCTGGTGATCGGGCTGTTCACCGTTTTTGTCTTCCGGGGCTTCGTCATCGCCTTCCGGGCGGCCGATCCGTTCGGCACGCTCCTGGCGGCGGGGCTCACCATGATCATCGCCCTGGAGGCGTTCATCAACATTGCAGGGGTCATGGGCCTGATCCCCCTCAAGGGGCTGGCCCTGCCGTTTTTGAGTTACGGGGGATCGTCACTCATCATGAGCATGGTGGCGGTGGGCATCCTCCTGAACATTTCTTCTTACGAGTCGTGACGTGAAGATGCTGATTGCCGGCGGCGGCACCGGGGGGCACCTCTTCCCGGGCATCGCCGTGGCGGAAGAATTCCTCCGGCGGGACCGGGATCACCGGGTCCTGTTCGTGGGCACGGAGCGGGGACTGGAAAAGCGGGTGCTGCCGACGATGGGTTACGAGCTGGCCACGCTGGACGTGGAGGGCGTCAAGGGGAGAGGGCTGGCCCGCTCCCTGGGGGCGCTGCTCAAGATCCCCCGGAGCCTCCTGCAATCCGCAGCGGTCCTCCGGCGCTTCCGCCCCGATGTGGTCCTGGGTGTCGGGGGATACGCCTCGGGACCGGCGGTCCTGGCGGCGGCCCTGAAAAGGATTCCCACGGCGGTGGCGGAGCAGAACGCCGTGCCGGGGACGACCAACAAGATTTTGGGGCGGTTCGTGGACCGGGTGTTCGTCACATTCCGGGAGTCCGCGGGAGAGTTCCCGGCCCGGAAAGTGATGGTGTGCGGGAATCCCGTCCGGTCGGCCTTCCTGAGGAAAGGGCCGGCGGCGGAGAGAGCAGACGACCGGTTCGGGCTCCTCGTGTTCGGCGGAAGCCAGGGGGCGCGGGCGATCAACCGGGCCGTAGAGGAGGCCCTGCCCCTCCTCCGCGACCTGCAGGCCCGGCTGCGGATCGTGCACCAGACCGGCGCCGCGGACGTGGAGAGGACGGCGGCGGCCTACCGGGAGCAGGGATTCGACGCGGAAGTCGTCCCCTTCATCCTGGACATGGCCGGGGCGTACGACCGGGCCGACCTCCTGGTCTGCCGGGCCGGCGCCACGTCCCTGGCGGAGATCACCGTGAGCGGAAAGGCATCGCTCCTGATCCCCTTTCCCTTTGCCGTGGCGGACCACCAGACCTGGAACGCACGGGTGCTGGCGGAGGCGGGAGCGGCGGAAATGGTGGCGGAAAAGGATTTGACGGGGGCCCTCCTGGCGGAGAGGATCCGGCGGCTCGTCGAGGATCCGGCGCGGCTTCGCGCAATGGAGGAGACGTCCCGCTCCCTGGGTAATCCACGGGCGGCGGCGGATATCGTAGACGCCATGCTTTCCCTGGCGAGGCCGGGAACGGCGGCGGCGTAGAGGGCGGCTGCCCGCGGGGCGGCCCGAAGGAAGGACGGAATGGATACGACCAAGCGCGTCGACGGCATGCGCCGGAAGATCCGGACGATCCACTTCGTGGGGATCGGCGGCATCGGCATGAGCGGCATTGCCGAAGTGCTCCTGAATCTCGGATATGCCGTGCGGGGCTCCGATGTGGCGGCCTCGGACATCACGGCCAGGCTGGCCTCCCTGGGGGCGGATGTCTTTTTCGGCCACGATGCGGCCAACGTGGGGAACGCCGACGTGGTGGTCACCTCCACGGCCGTGGCGACGGACAACCCGGAAGTCGTCGAAGCGCGCCGACTGGGCGTCCCCGTGATCCCGCGGGCGGAGATGCTGGCGGAGCTCCTGAAGATGAAGTTCTCCATCGCCGTCTCGGGAACCCACGGGAAGACCACGACGACGTCGATGATCTCCACTGTCCTGGCCCACGCCGGCCTGGACCCGACCATGGTGATCGGCGGGAAGCTGGCCAGCATCGGCAGCAACGCAAAGATGGGAGACGGGGAGATCCTCGTTGCCGAGGCGGACGAGAGCGACAAGTCCTTCCTGAAGCTGTCGCCCTGCATCGCCGTCATCACGAACATCGAGCTGGAGCACGTGGACCACTACCGGGACCTGGAGGAGATCAAGGAAGCCTTTCTCCAGTTTGCCAACATCGTTCCCTTCTACGGGGCGACGGTGCTTTGCTCCGACGATGCGAACGTTCAGGCGATCCTGCCGGGAATCCACAGGCGCGTGGTCACATACGGCCTCGGGGAGAACGCCGATTACCGGGCCTCCGGGCTGTCCTTCGACGGATCCGTCTCGGCCTACCGGCTCCACGTCCGGGGGGAGGACAAAGGCATCGTGACCCTGAACGTCCCGGGACGCTTCAACGTTCTGAATTCCCTGGCGACCGTCGCGGTGGCGCGGGAGCTCGACGTCGACTGGGAGCTCCTCAAGGCTGGAATGGCCCTGTACACGGGTGTGGGGCGCCGGCTGGAGGTAAAGGGTACGGCGGGCGGTATTACCGTGGTGGACGACTACGGGCATCACCCGACGGAGATCCGGGAGACCCTGGCGGCGGCCCGGCACGTCTGGAAAGGGCGGTTCCTCGTTGTCTTCCAGCCCCACCGGTACAGCCGGACCCAGGGCCTGTTCAGCGAGTTCACGACGGCTTTTCCCGACGCCGACGTCCTGATCGTCACGGACATCTACGCGGCCAGCGAAAAGCCCATTCCGGGCGTCCACTCGGCGGCCCTCTGCGAGGCCGTCCGCGAGCAGGGGCACCCGGATGTCACGTACATGAAGGACTTCGGGGAGATCGTGGAGCACCTGGCCGGAATCGTCCGTCCGGGCGATACCGTGTTCACCCAGGGGGCAGGGACGGTCTGGAGGATCGGCGAGGCCCTCCTGAAGCGGCTCACGACCTGACGGCTGGAGGCAAGGAGACGATGGACGCCCGGCTCCGGGACGAACTGAAGGCTGCCGCCGGGGAGATCCTCTTCGACGAGCCCCTCGCCGCCTACACCTCCATGGGGGTGGGCGGGAAGGCCGACGCCCTGGCCTTCCCCGCCGACGAGGAAGCCCTGGGCCGGACCGTGGCCCTCTGCCGGGAGCGAGGAATCGACTGGTTCCCCGCGGGGAACTGGACGAACCTGATCGTCGCCGACGCGGGCTGGCGGGGGGTCGTGGTGGCCCTCCGGAACCTGCGGCAGGTCCGGCTGCTCCGGGATGCCGGGGGCGGGGCGCGGATCGAGGCGGGGGCGGGGGTGCCCCTGGCGGAGGCGGTGGCCCTGGCCGCCCGGGAGGCGCTGGCGGGGCTGGAGTTCGGCGCCGGGATCCCGGGAAGCGTGGGCGGTGCCGTGCGGATGAATGCAGGGGCCTTCGGGCGGGAGATGAAGGACGTGGTGGAGAGTGTTCGGCTGCTGGATGAAAGCGGGTGTTTCCGGGAAACGGCAAGACAGGACCTGGCCTTTGCCTACCGGAACCTGGACCTGCCTCCGGGGGCGGTCATCACGGGCGCCCGGTTTCATCTGGAGGAGGGCGACGGAGCGGCGGTGCGTGGCCGGATCGCCGAGATCATGGCCCTCCGGCGGCAGAAGCATCCGCTGGAGCACCGGAGCGCCGGGTCGGTCTTCAAGAACCCCCGGGGCATCCCGGCGGGACGGCTGATCGAGGAGGCGGGCCTCAAGGGGACCCGCATCGGCGACGCCCAGGTCTCTGAGAAGCACGGGAATTTCATCGTCAACCTGGGGAAGGCCCGGGCCGGGGACGTCCTGGCCCTGATCGAACTGGTCCGGCAGCGCGTCCGGGAAAAAACCGGAGTGAGCCTGGAAACGGAGGTGCGCATCGTGGGGGGGGCGTCGTGAGGACATCGCTGCGGACAAAACTCCTGACCCGGCGAAACCGGATGCAGCGGAGCCGGGGGCCATTCCTCAGGGACGCGATGTCGGCCCTGCTGCTCCTGTCCGTCGTGGCGGTGATGTCGGCGGCCGCGATCGGCATCTTTTACGGGATCGTGCAGGCGCCCTATTTCCACCTCCGGGAAACGGTGATCCGGGGCTGCAAGGAGATCACCGAGCAGGAGGTGCTGGCGCTGGCGGCTCTCCGGCCCTCCGTGAGCATCCTGGCGGTGAACCGCGAGAAGCTCGCCCGGCGGGTGAAGCAGAACCCCTGGGTCCGGGAGGTCTCGGTGGGCCTGGAGCTCCCCGACCGAATGGTCATCCGGGTGCAGGAGCGGACGGTCCGGGCCCTCGTGAGGGGGAAGGACGGACTGTACCTCATGGACATGGCGGGGAATCTCTTCAAGCGGATGGAGAAACACGACGACGTCGATTTCCCGGTGATCACGGGCTATGAGAATCAGGCCGCCGTGGATGCCGGGTTTCAGAAGGCGGTGGCGTTTCTGAACAGGATGGCGGAGACCAAAACCCATCCCAATCTTCAGGACATCGCCAACGTCCACCTGGATCCGGTGACAGGCCTTTCCGTCGTGACCACCTCGGGCCTGTGCCTGAAGCTGGGCTTCGACCAATACGACGAGAAACTGGCCCGCCTTGCCACGGTCATGGCGGACCTGGAGCGCCGGACCGGGCGGCCCCGTTACGCGGGGGTGGATCTGGACGATCCGTCGAAGGTGACGGTGCAGAAGAAGGAAATCCTCGGTCCGGCCGGAAACGCCGATCCGGGGAAGCAATTTCGGATGTAACGAAGGAACGGGGTAGAACTCATGGCAGGAAAAGCGAAATCGGTGATCGTCGGGCTGGATATCGGGACAACGAAGACCTGCGCCGTCGTCGGGGAGCTGACGGAGCAGGGTGTGAGCATCATCGGGATCGGGTCCCACCCGTCGGAGGGCCTTCGCAGGGGCGTGGTGGTGAACATCGAGAGCACCGTCGAGGGAATCCGCCGGGCCGTGGAGGAGGCGGAGCGCATCTCCGGCTGCCAGATCCGGTCCGTCTTTGCCGGAGTCGCCGGGGCCCACATCCAGGGGCAGAACAGCCTGGGCATCGTGGCGGTGAAGGGCCGCGAAGTCGACCAGGACGACGTGAAACGGGCCATCGAGGCGGCCAAGGCGGTGGCGATCCCCCTGGACCGCGAGATCATCCACACCCTGCCCCAGAGCTACACCGTGGACACGCAGGAGGGGGTCCGGATGCCCGTTGGGATGTCCGGCGTCCGGCTGGAGGCGAAGGTGCATCTGGTCACGGGCTCCGTCGCGTCCATCCAGAACGTCGTGAAATCGGTGAACCGCGTGGGACTGGACATCGAAGGGATCGTCCTGGAGCAGCTCGCGTCCAGCCTGGCCGCCCTCGGGGAGGACGAGAAGGACCTCGGGGTGGCCCTCCTGGACATCGGCGGCGGCACCACCGACATCGCCGTGTTCACCGAGGGAAGCATCCGCCACACCGCCGTCCTGCCCGTCGGGGGGAGCTACGTCACCAGCGACATCGCCACGGGCCTCCGGACGCCGGCGGCGGAGGCGGAAAAGATCAAGCTCAAGTACGGCTGTGCCTATCCCCCGCTGATCTCCAAGGATGAGACCATCGAGGTTCCCAGCGTGGGCGGCCGGGAGCCCAGGGAGGTCTCCCGGCAGATCCTGGGGCGGATCATCGAGGCCAGGGTGGAGGAGATCCTCCTCATGGCCCAGAAGGAAATTGTTCGTTCCGGTTATGACGACCTGCTGGCGGCGGGGATCGTACTCACGGGAGGCACGGCTCTCCTGGAGGGGATCACGGAGCTGGCGGAGCGCGTGTTCAACGCCCCGGTTCGCCGGGGCTGTCCCCAGGGCGTCGTGGGGCTGGCGGACATCGTCAACAGCCCCCTGTACGCCACGGGGGTGGGACTGGTGGTTTTCGGCGGCATGGAGGCAATCAGACAACAACGGTCTTTCAGGGGGAAGGGTCAGGTGATCGACCGCGCGGTGGACCGGATGAAGAGATGGATTCTTGATAACTTTTAGGGGGAGGAAATGTTCGAAATGACAGATTCATTGAGCATGGCCGCGGCAAAAATCAAGGTGGTCGGCGTTGGAGGCGGAGGGGGAAACGCCATCAACACGATGATCTCCTACGACCTGCAGGGCGTAGACTTCCTGGCTGCCAACACGG
>CAZXMK010000043.1:0-14542 GCA_964641935.1 uncultured Syntrophaceae bacterium | reverse complement strand
TACGATGTGGTCCTTGTTGATGATCATGACCTTGCTCTCGGCGCTCTGTGTCGTCACATCATACAGGACCACGAAAGGGTTCTTCGACTTGGCGAAAATGTCGGAGACCCTCTTTTCATCACCGATGTTGATCTTTCCCCGAAGCAAGGATCCGTCAACCGTCCTGATGGAAACCAGACTCTCGTTGACCTTGGCCGACTTCTTCGAACCGGCTTTTTTCATGAGCGACCTCCTGTTTTATCAAGTGGTAGTTCCATGGAATTCCATTTCGCATTGTTTCTCCTCAGCCAGACAATACCGGATGGATTCAACAGCTTACGGCACATCTGGTTGGGGAATGCCTTTCGAGGTTACTTCCCTTGCAAATTTCATGCTTTATAAATGAACGACGTTTTATAGTCAAGGCAGTTCCTTTTCAATGTCCTGATATCTACAACATACGATGCAGAGAAGCATGACGCATCATGCCCGAGCGGTATCGGTTGCCCAGGCAACATCTCTTCATAGTGGAAGCATGTTGTTTTGTATGTGTCGAAATGCGTTAAAGGGGGCATGATATTTGCTATATAAATCAGGATCATTGCAAAAAGAGGAGGCAACTATGAAATCCCCAGATTGTATTACACACTCAAGAGAGCCGATGCTTTCAGCATCGACAAGAACCATCCCCTCTGCCCGACTGGAAAGAATGCAAGGCAAAGGCATTACGACCAAGGCTGCTGTCGGGGAAGATTTTGCCGATGTCGTTTCTCTTGTGGAGGAAGCGACGGATGCGTCCGAATCTTCAGCAACCGTTCTTGCATCCGATAAGGCGAAAGTGGAGGGAGTGGGCCTCATGGCCGTCCTGGAAAAACTTGCTGCCCGCAGCCTTTTGAGGCCGGAAGTCAGAGGATTACAAAATGCGGCCAATCGGATCCGGGAGAACCTGGAACGACGCGGATATACAGTGTCTTCCCAGCCAGATGCTGAGGATGTCTACCCGATCGAATCAATTGTTACTGGTGACGAACAGGTGGAAGAATTGCAAAATGCCGCAGGATCCGATGAAGGCGGAGCACGCGATATAACATCGCCGGCTCCCGTATCGTCGTCGGACGCTTTGACCGAGACGATGGTAGGGCCGGTCTTCATGACTGCCGAAAACCAGACGGCCTTAGCCAATGAAGAGGGGTGAACGCAACCTGAAGGAGAAACCCATCCTTTCCATCCCCTCTGCGTCCTTTCCATCGCATCGTTCCCGAATCTTGGCGCGAATCGTGAGTCAATGGAATATCTGGATTTCAGACATCGAGTTGTGAAATGATACTATGCCTCTTTTGTGAATTCCGACATTCTCGGCAGTTCACGGGGGGCAGTTGAAAACGCCCGAGGGATGGATCGGATGAGCGAGAAAAAGAAGACCAGGGAGCAGCTTCTCCAGGAATCGGATGCCTGGAATGAAAACGTCGCCCGTCTTGAGAATTCTCTTTCGGATGGTGAGTGCTCCGCCGGTCGACGGCCAGCCGAAGAAGAGCTCCAGCGGTACCGCTTCATGGTGGAAAACTCAGGAAGCGAGATCTACCTTGTACGTCGCGATGGCAGCATCGCCTTTGTAAATCGGGCGGCTGCAACGAACCTGGGCTATACGGTCGATGAATTGATGTCGATGAACGTTCGGGATTTTGATCCCCGGTACGGTCCGATGTTTTCCTGCCACTTCGACGAGTTGAAAGCAGGAGATCTCCCGCCCTTTGAGACGGATCATATTGCCCGGGACGGACGCGAGATCCGCAAGGAATTGAAATCATCGTACCTGAGGGTGGGAAACGAAGAATACATCTGCGGCTTCGGCCTCGACATCACGGAGAGAAAGCGGGCCGAAGATGCGATGAAGAAGAGCGAGGCGATGTACCGCAGCGTGATCGAGAACATCCAGGAGGTTTACTATCGGACCAACCGGGAAGGCCGGCTGGTTTTGACGAGTCCGTCCGGAGCGGCGATGTTCGGATACGAGCGGGTGGAAGACATTCTTGGGACGGATGTGCAGAGCCTCTGGGAAGACCCCGACGAACGCCCCAGGCTCCTTGCGGAGGTTGTGAAGCACGGGAGCGTAAAGGATTATGTCGGTCCCATGAAAAGAAGGGACGGCAGCGTGTTCATGGCATCCCTGAGCGTCCATTTTTACCGGGACGATGAGGGAAACACACTTGGGACGGAGGGCATCATCCGGGACGTCACCGAACTGAAGAAAGCGGAAGCGGCCCTGAAAAAAAGCGAAGAGACGTTCCGGAAGGCATTTTACACGAGTCCCGATGCGATCAACATCCACCGCCTGTCCGACGGCATGTTCGTGTCGATCAACGACGGATTCACAAAGGCAACTGGATACACGGCGGAAGACGTGATTGGCAGGACCTCGTCGGAAATCGATCTCTGGGTCCAACCGGAAGACCGGGATCGGATGGTCAAGACCATGATCGAACGAGGCGAGTTACGCAACCTGGAGGCCCCTTTCCGCAAGAAAAACGGTTCTATCGATATCGGGCTGATGTCCGCCTCCATCATCGACATCGATGGCGTACCCCACATCCTGAGCATAACGCGCGACATCACGGAGAGGATCCGGGCCGAGGAGGCGGTTCGGGAGAGCGAAAGGCGCTTCCGGGACCTGGCGGAGCTGCTTCCCCAGGCCGTCTTTGAGTTTGATGAGCAGGGTCGTTTTACCTATGCGAACCAGTTTGCTTTCAACCTCTTCGGCTATACCAGGGAGGATTTCAAGGGTGGGATCAATGCGATCGACACCATCGCGCCGAGGAGCCGGGAATTGGCGGTCCGGAACATCGTCAGGGTAATGAGAAACGAAGTGAAATCAGGGATGGAATATACGGCGATCCGCAAGAACGGCGAAGAGTTCCCCGTGATCATCTATTCCACCCCCATCAATCGTGAAGGCAGGGTCACCGGCCTGCGCGGGATCATTATCGACCTGACGGAACGCAAGCGCCTGGAGGCGCAGCTCACCCAGGCACAGAAGCTGGAAGCCGTCGGGACCCTGGCCGGAGGCATGGCTCACAATTTCAATAATATTCTCATGGGAATCCAGGGACATGTCTCGATGATGATCATGAACATGGATGCCGGGCATCCCTATTACGAGCGCCTGAAAAACATCGAAGAACAGATCCTCAGCGGGGCGGATCTGACGAAACAGCTTCTGGGCTTCGCCCGGGGCGGCAAGTACGAGGTGAAGCCCCTGAGCATCAACGCCATTCTTTCATGGACGGCGGAGATGTTCGCCAGGACAAAGAAGGAAATCACGATCGAGATGGACTTGGGAGAGGAGCCGCTGACGGTCCTTGCCGACCGCAGCCAGATGGAACAGATGCTTATGAACCTGCTTGTAAACGCCTGGCAGGCCATGCCGGCGGGAGGCAGAATTTACCTGGAAACGAAAAGCGTCATTCTCGGCGCGGCGGAAATCAGGCCTTATGAGGTGGCTCCGGGTCCCTATGTGAGGATCACCGTGCAGGATTCGGGTATGGGAATGGACGAACGCACACAGAAGCGGATATTCGAGCCCTTTTTCACAACCAAGCAGATGGGGAGAGGAACAGGCCTGGGACTGGCGACGGTCTACGGCATCGTCAAGGGCCACAGGGGATATATCACGGTCTACAGCGAAACCGGCCACGGGTCGAGGTTCAACATCTATCTTCCCCTTGAAGAAGGCGAAGCACCTGCCCAATGGACGGAGGAAAAGAGCGAAGCCATGTCCGGATCGGGGGTCATTCTGCTCGTCGAGGATGAAGAACAGGTACTCCAGACGACAAGGGAGATGCTCGAGTTCCTTGGATACACCGTACTGACCGCACGGGACGGTCGTGAGGCGATCGAGGTGTACAGCCGTGCTGGGAAAGGCATCGATCTGGTCCTGATGGACATGATCATGCCGGGAATCAGCGGAGGCGAGGCCATTGACGCTCTGCTGGGAATCAATCCGTCCGTACGGATCATTCTTGCCAGCGGCTACAGCCTGAACGGCCTGGCCGGGGATATCATGCGCCGCGGCTGCATGGCCTTCCTCCAGAAACCCTACAACATGGGAGAATTGTCAAAAACCGTCACCCAGGTGATGAGCATGCCCGCGTGATTCGGGCTATTTCCCTCCGACCCCGGATCCGCTTTCGGCCTGGTATCTTATGAGGGCGTCTGTGGCGGCCCGGAGTCTGCCCGCCATGGATTTCAGCACCAGCCTGAAATTGTCGGAAAGCTGGTTGTATTCCTTGTCAAAGAAATTCCGGTCGATAATCCCCACGACGGTGTCGCCGATCGCCCTGGCGGATGCCGTGCGCTCCCCCTTGGTAATGTAGGCCACTTCACCGAAGATCTCGCCTTCCTTCATCCGGGCGATCAGAATTTCCCGCCCGTTCACGGTGCGGTATATCTCAACGCATCCCTCGTCAACGACATAGATCCAGTCTCCGTGGGATCCTTCCGTAAATATGACCGTTCCGTCCGGATAGTTCTCGTACGTTGCGATCTGGAACATCGTTCTCCTCCTTTTTTCCCGCCGTCAGGTATTACCGCTTATTCTTCAAGAATATCGAATTCTATAACCGAAGCCGATAAAAAACGAAACACGGAAATGAGTATCGGCTTCATCAAGTGACGAGAAACCGCCACGGGCGGCTCATGCCCCGAGGCTGCATGCCGTCATGGAAATCGATCCGATCTTGTGTCATATAGCAAACCTTGTTTTCCCCCGTGCACCCTGCCGGCGAAAATCGTGCAAACGAAAAGGAATGGAAGCACCGTGATGAATACGAAGCGGATCCGGATTGCGGTCACCATCGGCCTGTTGCTGTCTCTTCTTGCCTTGGTTGCCGCATACGTGATGATACAGCGTGAGATCGAGCGGCTGAAGCCGCGCCTGGCAGAGTATGCCAGCCTCCGTTATGGTCTGGACGTAAAGGTGGACGACCTCGGTTACGCCTTTCCGGACGGTCTCCGGGCAACCGGGCTCCGGGTCTCTTTCCTAGGAAGACAGATGCTGGAGGCGGCAACGGCGACCTTTCGCATTCGCCTGACGGATGTGTTCAGGAACCGGTCCCTGGGGACACGGAGCCTGAGGTCTGTGGATGCCGAGGCCGTAAAGGTGAGCCTGGAGCGGTCCACTGCAGGTGGATGGCTATTCCCCGATCCCCCCTACCCTTCCGGAAAAGACGCATCGACCGGCGGAGAGAAATTGTTCGAACGGTCCCGGGTCCTCTTTTCCATCCGCGGTCTCGACATCCATCTGGCGACGCAACGGGGTGCCATACATAGGAAGTACGACCGCCTTGAAGCCCTCTACGATCCGGGGCAAAGGTCCGCCGAATTGAATCTGCGGGGTGGAGATGAGAAACTGAAAATCGCTCTTAATGCGGGTCCGGAACGGCGGGTCGACGTCGAGGCGGATGCCGTTTCCCTGGAGCCGCTGCTTCTTTTTACATCGCCGGTCATCCCTTTCGACCGTCTCTATCTGGGAGGGAAAAGCACGGTTCGGGAGGTTTCTCCGGGAAGGTACGCCTTTGCGGTTGCGGGCCGCCTGTTCGGCAAGGGATCGGACGGGAGCCTGAAGGTCCGTGTGAACATGGAAGGGCTCGGAACACATGGCGGATTGGAGGAGGCTCGTGGGGAGATGGACATGGGGGGGGAAAGCATGCTTTTTTCGGCAGCCTCCACGGGAGGGAAAAGAGCGGGATTTCAAGTGGATGCGACGTTCCGCAACTTTTCATTCGAGCGCGCGGTTGCCTCCGTTCCCGTCTCGTTTCGACCGAATCTATCCGATCTGAAAGTAACAGGATATCTGAACGGCGTTTTCACGACCTCCATCGCCACGGCACCGCCTTACCGGACCTCTTATCGCTTCACGGGCGAATCGGAGCGGCTCCGGGTGCTGGCGCTGGGACCGGGAATACGGATCTCTGCCTTGAGAGCACCATTCCGGCATACATTCCGCACGGAGCAGGGCAAAACCGTCAGCATCTGGGTCGGTCCGGACAATCCCGATTTTATTCCCTACGGGGATATCCCCCCTGCGATGATCAAGGCCGCGATGTCCGCTGAAGACGGAGGATTCTTCCGGCACAGGGGCTTCAGCATCCAGCACTTCATCGAGGCCCTGGCGGACAACATCCGGGCCGGCAGGGTCGTTCGGGGAGCCAGCACGATCACCATGCAGCTGGCAAAGAACCTTTACCTGCCGAAGGCGAGGACGCTTGGCAGAAAATTCGAGGAGCTGTTCATCACGGTCGCTCTCGAGCAGGAGCTGTCCAAGCGCCGCATTCTGGAAATCTACATGAACATCATCGAGTGGGGCGACAGCATCTACGGCCTCGTTCCCGCATCGAGATATTATTTCCGGAAACATCCATCCGAACTCACGGATGAGGAATGCGCCTTCCTCGCATCCATCATAGCCCGGCCCAGGCATCGCTGGAGGCCGGACCCGCTGGACAGTCTCGGGACCGGCTGGAGGCAATACGTGGACCTGCTCGTCCGGAAAATGGAGGAAAAGCAGCTCCCGGAAGAACGGGAACCGCAATAGCAGAGAACGGTTCTACCGGCCGTCATCAGGAATCGGCCGGTCCATGGTCCCGTCTTCCTGCCGGGAGCCTCATCCGATGCCGACGACCTTGATCTCAAAGGTCAGGTTGCGGCCGGCGAGCGGGTGGTTCCCGTCGATAGTCACCTGGTCCCCTTCCGTTTTCACGATGCGCCCTTCCACCTCGATGCCGTCTGCCCGGGTAAAAGAAACCTCCCTGTCGGGCTCCGGGATGATGCCGGCGGGCAGTTCCGCGGCCGGCACGGTCCATACCAGGGAAGGATCCTTCGGGCCGTAGCCGTCTGCCGGCTTGATGGTGACCGTTCTTGTCTCACCCGTTTTCATGCCCATGACACCGGTTTCGAAGCCCTTGATGACCTTTCCCTTTCCGACGGTGAACTCCAGAGGCGTGCCGCCCACATTGGTCTCGAAAACCTTTCCGTCCTTGAGCCTGCCCGTGTAGAAGATTTTCACCCGGCTGCCTTTTTTTACCTGCGACATGAATGCCTCCTTATCTTCGGTTTGAATTTCGTTTCTTGTATTCGCGTTCTCTTGTCACTCGAGGGGGTTGGCTGATGGGATCCGAAACAGGTCCTTCATGAGTTCGAAGAATGTGTCGGGAAGGTAGCGGTCCCAGATCCGGATCGGCAGATCGATCGCAGCACCCGGTGGCGCTTCAGGGATTGTGAAAAGGTATTCAAGAAGATACCCTATGTTCCTGGCCAGATGCCCCCTGTAGGGTTGAGCCGCCCGCTGTTCCATGATCCTGTCCTCATGCATGCAGCGGCCGATCTCGCTTTCCAGCACTTCCTGGAACGTCGAGATGATGATCTCCAGGATGATGCTCTCCTCTCCGGTTTCGACAAATTCGGCGAATTCATGGTTGACGGATGCGTCGTCCCATCCTCTTTCCTGGAAGTAGGACAGGGTGTGGCCGTGGACAGGAGGCGAAAGAATCGCTTCGCGGGGGGGGCGGTAGCGTACTGTCAGGTTGACGGCGTTGTAACGTCCCCGATGTTCCTCCCGTTCGACGATGGTACAGCCTGCCCGGCAAAGAGTCTCGCACAGGGGAACCAGGGAGTGATTCTCCCATACGATTTTCAGCCCTCCGACATCGTTGATGGCGAGTTTCTCCGGTTCCTCCAGCGGGCGGTGGTTCCGGAGATCATCGAGAAACGCCTCTTCGGCCCGGAGGAATTCTTCGTTCATCTCTTCCGGTGAGGTGATCAGTTCGTGCCGGGGAACACCGATCCGTCTCGCCCGCCCTTCCGCAAGTGAATCCGCGCCTTTCCGGATGGCCGCAAATACGTGATCGGCGATGCGCCGGGCCGACTTTTCCGCAATGCGCCTGGCCCGCTTGATCCGGTAGGAGCCGGCGTAATGGCTCCCCCCCCTGCTTCTCCGTGAGACAAGGACCCCGTGAAAGGGTGTCTCTCGATAGTAGTGCCCCGGACGTCGCAGATATTCGCGAATGAGGAGATCGATACGGTCGTTCCGGTAGGGCGGATTTTCAATGAGCACATCTTTCAGTCCACCCTTGCGGGAGATCCGCCGGAAGATCGTCTCTTCTTCACGGGAACCGACGAAGACGCTTTCGGCGAGGGTTCCAAGGCAGCGGCACAGGAAAAGATTGTTGAACTGGACCAGCCGTACAATGCTCTGTTCGTCATCGGGACGTGCGTCTCCATACATCCAGCGCCGGATGATGTCGTCAAGAACAACACGATGAAGGTAGCTGTTAATCTGAATCATAGCCGATCCGGGTCCAGGGAGACCCTACCCGACAGTGCCGATGCGTCCGCTCAAGGGCGGAAAGGGTCAACCGCTGATGGCGATTATATCATACGCGCAGCGGGAGTTCCGCGCTTTTTCAGGAAACACGGCAGGGTGTGATTCCAATTTCCCTTCTTGCATCCCGCGGATCAATCTGACAAATTACAAGCATTGTTCTTTCCAACCAATCATCCCAAAGGAGAAGACAGCCATGAAGGACGACAACCGAATCAGTCCCTCCACTCTCTTGATCCAGATGGGAGTCACGCCTGCAGACAATGCAATGGAAATGAAAACGGCCGTCCCCTGGAAAAGCATGCTGGGAGGGATGCAGACCCGGATGCTGTTTCAGTACCAGCAGTTTCTCGACGGCATCAGCCGGAACTATGGGTTGTTCGGACCCCTGGCAATCGCCGCCAGCATTCAGAGCACCTTCCTCAAACCCTTTTTCACGGATCCGATCAAGGCCCACGCTCGCATCACGGCGCGTTCGGGCAAGGAACCGGACATCTACCGGGACTTGAACGGATGGATTTACAAGAATTACGCCCGGTCGCTCCATGATCTCTGCGGATACTTCATGAAGGATGGCAAATTCGATCGTGAAAAGGCCCGCTCCATCGCCACGACGCCCGAGGGGCACCGCATGCTGAAGGAATACGTCCAGGAATTCTGCCAGATGGAATGCGCATACAACTCCCTTGGCATGACCCGGCTCAAAGCAATGAAGGAAATGCTCATATGCCTCCTGGTCGTCATTACGGAACTTCCGTTGGACGGGGAGGACCTCCCCTATATGAGAAAGAAGCCGGATGGCACGGACGGTATGACCTTCGAGGAATACCTGGCGGAGAACCGCTTCCGCCTGGAGTGCCTGTACAATGCCAACGCCTTCGATCCGAAGGAATATTCCGAGCGGGCCACACAGGGACATATCGGTTGCTCCGAATATGAGATCGTCAGGGGATCCCGGCTCCACAGCGTCCATCTCCGGCATTATCTCATGCCGAAGGGGATCAAACCCAACGGCCGGGTGCTCTACATCTCGACCCCTCTGATCAACAAGCCGGAGCTGTTCGATCTCGCCGACGGCAAATCGGTCGTGCAGGGCATGCTGCGCGAGGGATACGCCGTCTATCTGGTCGACCACGGGGAATGCGGTCCAGACGACACGAACCTGGATCTGTCCTTTTTCAACAAGACCGTTCACGACCGTTACCTGGAGATCCTCCGCAAGAGGCACCCGAAGGCCCAGATCGACGTCATGGGCTACTGCATGGGAGGAACGCTGATGCTTCCCTACCTTGCCCGGCGAGCGGAAGAGCGCATGGCCCGGGGTGATGAAATGGATATCTGCAAGATTGCCCTCATGGCTTCACCGGTCCGTTTCGACGACGAGGAAAGCGGCCACGAAAAGATGCGGTCCTTTATCCGCCAGAACTACGACCCCAACCTGATGAGCGAGCTGTTCGGTAGCGTCAACATCCCCCCCCAGATCATCGACTTCGGGATGAACGAGATCCAGCCCGGGGTCCATTACACCGTACTCTCCGGTTTCTACGGCCGCGCCATCTATGCCAATGCAATCGAGGATTCCGCCCCTTTCCTCTACTGGCTGACCCACGGAACGAAATTCCCGGCCAGGGCTCACCGGCAGTGGATCGAGCAATTTTTCATAGGCAACGAACTGGTGAAGGGAACCTATTGCATGCCCTCCTCGAATCCGGACCTGGATGGAAAGCCCGTGGACATGGACGCCCTCCGCAGGGGCGGGGTGCGGATCTTCGATTACCGGGGCTCCCGGGATCCCATCGCCCCCCCCGGCTCCTGCGTGGCCAGCCAGCTCTGGGGGATGCGCGCCGAGGGCAACATCCAGATGACCCGCGGCGGCCTGAACCGGACCTTCGAGAAGAACATCGGCCACATCTTCGTCGTGAGCAAGCAGCTCCTTGCGGAATACCTCAAGACCGTGTCCGACTTTCTCAATGACGGACCGTGCGAGGGGGTGGATGAAATGGCAGCGTAGCGCCACGTTGGATTTTCGAGAAGGGATCAATCGATTTGAAATGCCGGGAAATGATGGTATATCGAAACAGACTTTACCCGGAGGAATGAACATGAAAAATAAGATCTGGATATGGATGCTGGCGTCTCTCATGCTGTGTGTGCTGTCGCCTGGACTGTCCATGGCGGCGGAGGTGGTCCTGTACTCCTCAAATCCCCCGGAGCTGCTGGACCTGGTGAGCCAGGACTTCCAGAAACAGACCGGCATCAAGGTGTCCACCGTCCGTCTGGGTACCGGGGAGGCCATGAAGCGGATCGCCGCGGAGAAGAACAAGCCTCTCTGTGATATTTTCTGGAGCGGCGATGTGGCCGTCCTGGACAACGCCAAGCAGTACTTCGCATCCTACCGTTCCCCCGAGGCCAAAGCCCTGCCTAAGAACTACATCGAGCGGGATGCCCGGTGGACAAGCAGCAACGCCCACATCATGATCATCATGTACAACAGGAAACTCGTGAAGGAGCAGGAACGGCCGAAATCCTGGAAGGATCTGCTGTCGCCCCGGTGGAAAGGCAAAGTGGTCATCGCCAACCCCGAAAAATCCGGATCCGCCTATGCCCAAGTGTACGGCATTTATAAGCTTTATGGTTGGGAGGGCATCCAGAAGCTTATCGGCAACGCCAAGATCCTGGACAGCTCCAGCCTGATCTACAAAGGCGTAGCCAATGGTGAGTACCCTGTGGGCGTCACGATGGAGTATGCTGCATATCGGTACATTGCGGGAGGATCCAAGGATGTCGGCATCGTCTATGCGTCCGACGGTTCCATGATCGCCCCTGAAGGCGCCGCCCTGATTGCCAACGGTCCGCATCCGCAGGAGGCAAGAAAGTTTTTCGACTACCTCATCAGCAAGCGCGTCCAGGAAATGGTTTACCAGCAATTTTACCGGCGCCCGGCCAGAACGGATGCACGGGAAATAGCCGGTCTTCCGTCGCTGAAAAAGATCGCCGTCATGAAAAGCTTCGACCCCCTGGAGGCAAACGCCCTGGAAAAGGAGATCCTGAAGCGTTGGAAGGAAATGGTCCTTTCCAGGTAACCGGGTATGCTCGTCAGACTGCAGGGAATCAGCAAATCCTTCGGGAAACTGAAGATCATCGATGACATCAGCTTGACCGTCGGGGAGGGAAGCTTTTTCACGCTGCTGGGCCCCAGCGGATGCGGGAAAACAACCCTCCTCAAGGTCATCGCGGGCTTTCATGCGCCCGATTCGGGCGCCGTCTTCTTCAATGACAGAGAGATCACCTCTATCCCGCCACACAAGCGCGAAACGGGAATGGTGTTCCAGAATTACGCGCTTTTCCCCCACCTGAGCGTCTTCGACAACGTCGCTTACGGGCTTCGGGTCCGCAGGACGCCTCCCGCGGAACTGAA
This sequence comes from uncultured Syntrophaceae bacterium, assembly GCA_964641935.1. Taxonomy (GTDB): domain Bacteria; phylum Desulfobacterota; class Syntrophia; order Syntrophales; family PHBD01; genus PHBD01. Next base: position 2,771 of record CAZXMK010000043.1, on the reverse strand, counting down.
GGCCCGGGTGGCCGAGGTTCTCAAGAGCGTCCAACTGGAGGGGCTCGAGAAGCGGTCACCCGGCCAGCTTTCAGGAGGACAGCAGCAGCGAGTGGCGCTGGCGCGCGCCCTGGTCATCTCCCCCCAGATTCTTCTCATGGATGAACCCCTGTCCAACCTGGACGCCGGCCTCCGGGTCGTCATGCGCGACGAAATCCGGAGGATCCAGCGGAAACTGGGGATCACGACCATCTATGTAACCCATGACCAGGAGGAGTCCATGGCGGTGTCAGACCAGATCGCCATTCTCAACCATGGGCGACTCGAACAGCTCGGCACGCCCGCGGACATCTATTTCCGTCCGCGGACTCGCTTTACGGCCGAATTCATGGGCAGCAGCAACACCCTTGAGATGGATGTGACAGGATTCAACGAGGCATCGTCCCTCGTCGAGTGCAGCATCGGCGGGGAAAGGATCTTTCTCAAGGGAGACAGGCCGGCGGGCGGACGCATCACCGTATCCGTCCGGCCGGAATGGATCAAGGTTGACGGGAATGTCGCACCCGGCAGCGTCAATCGTTTTCAGGGCGTCGTGGCCGCTTTCACTTTTCTGGGATCGCTGATCCAGTACCGTGTGAGCTGCTTCGGCGGTCAGAGCCTTACGATCCATGCCCGCGGCGCCGGTGAGATCCTCCGGAGTGAGGGGGAGACGCTGACCTTCGGGTTCGATCCGGAGCTTCCCGTCATTGTGGAACCTTAGGAGCATCCATCCGTGCCCAAGGTCTTCAACACCTGGAACATCATCCTGATCCTCTGCTTCGTCATCGTCTTCTTCGCGGTCGTCTATCCCGTTTTCTACATTTTCCGGGCCAGTTTCCTGGACCCCGAGACCGGTGCCTTCTCCCTGGTCAGTTATCAGGCGTTCCTGAAATACCCTTTCTACTTGCGATGCCTGACGAACAGCCTCGTGGCGAGCAGCCTGGCCGTCTTCTTCTCCCTCCTCCTTGGTGTGCCCTTTGCCTTCTTCCTGTCCCGATACCAGATCCCCGGAGCCAACATCATGAAGACCCTGGGCACCCTCCCCCTCATCCTGCCCACGTTCATCGGGGCGGAGGCATGGCTCCTGCTTCTGGGACGGAACGGGCTCTTCAGCCACGTGTTCGAGTTTTTCGGACTGCCGGGTCCAACCATTTATGGGCTGAAGGGCGTGGTCCTGGTCTTTTCCCTTCAGTTTTTCCCTTATGTATTCCTGATGGTCTCCTCTGCCATGAACGCCATCGACCGCTCCCTCGAAGAGGCGGCGGTAAGCCTCGGGGCCGGGCGCCTGCGCGTTTTCTTCACCGTGACGATGCCGCTGGTGACGCCGGCTGTCCTGGCCGGGGCGCTGGTCGTCTTTTTCATGTCCATCGAGAATTTCGGTGTTCCCATTATCATCGGGGAAGATTTCCGCGTCCTGTCAACCCAGGCCTACAATGAGTTTATCAGCGAGATGGGGGGGAATCCCTCCATGGCGGGGGCGCTCAGCATGATCCTCCTGTCTGTCACCCTGCTGCTCACGGTCCTGCAGAAATACTGGGTCGAACGGAAGAATTACGCCATGTCCTCCGTGAATCGACCCGAAATCCGCAGGCTCGGACCCTGGGCGACCTTCTTAGCCTGGCTCTTCTGCTTTGCCCTTGTGTTCGTCGCCCTTTTCCCCTTCCTGGTGGTTATGGCGGCATCCGTTACGAAATCCGTGGGACCGGTCCTGTATTTCGGCCAGTTCAGCCTCGACAATTTTGTGAAGGCCTTCACGATCGCCCCCCGTCCCATCCTGAACTCCTTTTTCCTGGCAACGACCGCCACACTGATCGGCATCGTCTTCGGCATCGTTGCCAGCTACCTCCTGGTCCGCCGACGCGGTCCCGTGACGTATCTTCTTGACGTCCTGATCATGCTGCCGCTGGCGATTGCCGGAACCGTCCAGGGGATTGCCCTGGCCGTGACGTACAACCGGGGAGTCATTGTGCTGACGGGAACGTGGATGATCCTGGTCCTGGCCTACTTCATCCGGAAGGTGCCCTTCTCGATCAAGACGACCTCCGCGCTTCTCCACCAGATCGACAAGAACATCGAGGAAGCCTCCATCAACCTGGGACTGCCGCCCTTCCGGTCGTTCCTGAAGGTGGTCCTGCCCGTCATGCTGCCCGGGATCGTGGCCGGAGCCATCATCATGTGGGTGACCACCCTGGCGGAACTGAGCTCGACGATCGTCCTCTATTACGGCCCCTGGTCCACCCTGACGGTGGAGATCTTCCAGCGGATCGGCAGCGGTGACTTCGGGCCGGCCTCGGCATTCGCCACAATCCTCATCATCGCGGTCCTGATCCCGCTGTACATTCTGCACCGAATCCTCGGCCGGGATCTGGCCTCGGCGCTATGATCCTGCCGGCACGGCGGACAGGGAGACATCACACCCTGTCTTCACACCCGTCTTTTCCGGGATGGAACCTTTCGGAGTACCGGATCCGGCTCGGGATCACTGCAGCACGGAGTACCCTTTTTCACGGATCATTCTCAGGCAGGCGTCAACGACGTCCCGGTCGTAGAGAATTCCCCGGTTCCTTTCAATCTCCTCGACAGCTGCATCGATTCCGAGGGTGGGCCGGTAGGGACAGTGGGAAGCCACGGCCTCCACGACATCGGCCACGGCAATGATGCGCGCCCCCTGCAGAATACGATCACCGGACAATCCCCGGGGATATCCCGATCCGTCGAGGCGTTCATGATGCTGGAAGATCACGTCCGCGATG
>CAZXMK010000042.1:0-14554 GCA_964641935.1 uncultured Syntrophaceae bacterium | reverse complement strand
ATCGTCCCGGCGGCCCGCGGCGCTTTCGTCTCCGCGGGGATGACCCAGGCTTTCACCTCCTCCTTGCCGATGGTAAAGAAGGAGATGCGGTTCAGGAGCGCGAAGGCCGCCCGGATGACGCGCCCGAAGGCCGGCTCTTCCAGTCCCAGGGGGGCCAGGAACTCCTTCTGCTCTTCCGGCGAGAGGCCCGTCATGTCGGCCTCGAGCTGGCAGCAGATCCCGATGACCGGGGACGACAGGGCCGCCTTCTCCCGGAATGCCTCCGCCAGGGCAAGATTGTCTTCCGCGGTGTTGATCACGACGAGCTCAGGACGGATTGTCCAGAAGGAAAAGCTGCGGAGGGAAAAGGCCTCCTCCTCGGAAAACCCGGCTTCCCGGAGCGGAAGGCCCGCCTCCAGCCGCTCCAGCGCCCGGGGCAGGATGGCCAGATGGAGCTGGTCCAGGGGCTTCATGGCCGTCCGGAACATTTTCCGGAGTTTCTCGATGCGGTTTTCCACGACCATCAGGTCCGACAGCACCAGGTCGTCCTCGAGGCGGCGGTAGGAGGCGATGACCTCGTCGACCTCGGGAATGGTGAAGCCGTCCACCACGTGCAGGAGGCCGTCGGCCCCGCTCAGGCTCTGCCGGAGCGTTTCCCAGGCCTTTTCGCCCGCTGCGTGAACGTCGGTCACGGGGATCCGGGCCGGAACGGCCCGGAGATCGGGAAAGACGGAGGCGAGCCGGTCGAAGCGCGGGTCCGGTACCGTCGCCTGCCCCCGAACGACGGTCTCGCCGTGGAGATCCCGGCTCTTGGTCCCGGTCATGATCTCGAAGAGGGTGCTCTTTCCGCTCTGGGGAAGTCCGACAATGCCGATTTCCATCGTGAAACCCCCGTTTTCCCGACCTTATAGCAAGCCCCCCGGCCGCCTGGCAAGGGGAAACCCGGCCGGGGACCGCCAACACCCGGGAACGGCTACGGATTCAGCCGGACAGTCCCGGCCGCCCGGAATCCCGGAAACCGTCAGGGGGGCATCCGGCCGGCCGCCGCGGCTCCATCCGAAGCCTGCGGAAAACCCTTATGAGAAGATGGAAGAAAGCAGGAGGCCCGCCGAGAGGACAATCAGCCCCGCCACGGCGGCCCAGGAAAGGACATTCATCAGCGGGCTGTTGACGTGCTCGCCCATGATGCTGCGGTCGTTGACGAGGAGCAGCATGGCCACGAGGATCACAGGAAGGAGGATCCCGTTGATGACCTGGGAGTAGTACATGATGGCGATGAGGGGGATGTCGGGCAGGAGAATGATTCCGGCACCCAGGAGGATCATCAGGGAATAGAGCCCGTAGAACTGGGGGGCATCCATGAACTTGTGGTCCAGTCCCGACTCCCAGCCGAAGGCCTCGCAGACCGTATAGGCCGTGGAGAGGGGCAGGATGGAGGCGGCGAAGAGGGACGCGTTGAGGAGGCCGAAGGCGAAGAGCCAGGAACAGTAGGTCCCGGCCAAGGGGGCCCGCGCCAGGGCGGCGTCCTTGGCGGATTCGAGCTTCACGCCGCTGGTGTGGAGCGTGATGGCGCAGAGCATGATTATGAAAAAGGCCACCACGTTGACCATGACGGAGCCGACGATGACGTCCATCCTGGCGTAGGGATAGTTTTCCGCCTTGAGGCCCTTGTCGACCACGGAAGACTGGAGGTAGAACTGCATCCAGGGGGCGATGGTGGTTCCGATGAGGCCCAGCGCCATGGTCAGGAACCCCGGCTCGAACCGGATGGAGGGTGTGAGCAGCGCCGACCCGACCTTTCCCCAGTCCGGCTTCCCCATGAATCCCGAAACGATGTAGGCCAGGTAGAACACACAGGCAAAGAGGAAGACCTTCTCGACGGACTTGTAATTCCCCTTCACCACAAGCCACCAGACGAAGGCCGCCCCGAGGGGAACAGACGCGTATTTGCTGACGCCGAAGATCTCAAGGCTCGCGGCGATGCCGGCAAACTCGGAAACGGTGTTCCCCAGGTTGGTCAGGAGAAGGGCGATCATGAGGTAGAAGGTGACCTTCGCCCCGAAGCGCTCCCGGATCAGATCCGACAGGCCCTTGCCGGAGATTACCCCCATGCGGGCACCCATCTCCTGAATGATGATGAGCACCGCGGTGATGGGAATCAGGGTCCAGAGGAGGGAAAGGCCGTACTCCGCGCCGGCAAGCGAGTAGGTGGTGATCCCGCCGGCATCGTTGTCCACGTTGGACGTGATGATCCCCGGGCCGATGAGGGCGAAGAACACCGCAAAGCGCCGCCATGCGCCTCCGCGGGACAGGGTCGCAAAAACGCTCCCCGCCGACCTGCCGAACAGCCTTTCAAGCACGCGTGGTCTCCGTCCTCTTCCATCGGTCTCACTTGCCCAGTTTCGGGGCAACCAGTTCCAGGAGATTCCGGAACGGGATGACCCCTTTCATCCGTTGCTCCCGGTCCACGACCGGGACGGCCATGACGCCGTACTTGGCGAACTGCTCTGCGATCTCGTCGGGCTCCTCGTTCAGACGGACTGTGACGAAGCGGGTATCCATCAGGTCGGCAACCCTCGCCTCCGGAGCGGCCGCCAGAAGCTCCCGGAGGCTCAGCATGCCCAGCAGGCGCTCCTGCGGGTCCATCACATAAACGTAATAGACAAAATCCAGCTCCATCGCCTCCCGGTGCAGGATCTCCAATACCTGCGCGGCAGTGGCTTCCGGCGGAACACTGAGGAACGCCGTCGTCATGAGCCCGCCGGCCTCTTCCTCGGGATGGGCCAGCAGTTCCTTCACGTCCTCGGCGATCTCCTGCTCCATCTCCTTGAGGATCCCCTCCGCCTTGTCCTTCGGCAGGTCCCCCAGGAGGTCGGCGGCTTCGCTCAGAGACATCTCCTCGATGATGTCCGAGGCCTTGTCCGCCGCCACCGTCTCGATCAGGCTGACCTGGATCCTGGGGTCCGTCTCTTCCAGGGTCTCCGCCGCGGTCTCAACGTCCAGAGACTGAAAAACCGCTGTCCGCTGGTGGATGTCCAAGTCTTCGATGATGTCCGCGAGATCCGCCGGGTGCAACTGTGCCAGCCGGTTCTGGGTGATGGAGAGCCGGAGCAGGTCCGGTGAGGATACGGGCTGGACGTATTTCCATGAGATGAACTGGTTCGGCAGCTCGTAATCGAAAAGGGACTGGAGCACGAAATCCATGGCCCTTTCCAGGCCCACCCGCCGCATGAGCCCCCGGAATCCCACGTCCACGTGCACCAGATGAAGGCGCTCGTGGGACCGCAGAAACTGCAGGTCGTTCACCCGCCGGATCTTGGCACCATTCGTGTCGACGATCTGCTTGTCCAGGAGGGCGTCGCGGAGAAACAGCTCGTTCTCGCCCAGGCCGGGCGCCTCCTTCAACGATCCTCCGCTCAGGATGGAGCCATTGGCCTGGGTTACGTCCTGCCAGGAAATGTACAGGGCTGACGTTTCCCCCCGCCGGCGGATCCGGAGGGTGCCGACAGAGGGATACAGTTCCGCCAGGTTCGCGGACACATCGGTGATCGACCCGATTTCCCGGCCCTGACCATCCTGAACCGGCCGGCCAAGAATCTGGCTCAGATAGACAAAAACCTCCGGTTCCTGAAGGGTTTGGACGGCCATGCCGGGAATCCTCCCTCAAGGGATATCCTTTCCCGGTTCCGAACGCAGCGGACCTTCCGGTCCGGAGAAACGCCGCCGGCTGTTTCTCCCGTCCCTGCCGGTCGCCCCGGGAAAAAAAATTTGCTATACTACATTTCAGAATAATGGCAATCGATTTATCCGTTCCAATCCCTCGAACCGGAACCGCCGGAAGGCTGGCCGGTCTCCGGAGCTGCCGTTGACCAAACCGGATTTCTGGAAAAACACAAAGCGCTATTACGACCTGAAAAGCTACTGGATGAACCGGTTCGGCTGCCGGGTCTACAAGCTGCCCGTAGACGCCGGATTCACCTGCCCGAACCGCGACGGATCCGTCGCATCGGGCGGCTGCATGTATTGCGACGGCCGCGGCTCCAGGCTCCGCATGGCAGGCCCCCTGCCCGCCGTCACGGACCAGATGCTCAGGGGAATGGCGTACTACCGGGAGCATCGCCGGGCTGCCCGGTTCCTCGCCTATTTCCAGACCTTCACGAACACCTATGCCCCGGTGGAGCGTCTGCGCCGCCTCTACGGGGAGGCCCTGGCCCTGCCGGACGTGGCCGGCCTGTCCATCGGAACCCGCCCCGACTGCCTGCCCGACGAGGTCCTGGACCTCCTGGAGGAGCTGGCGCAGGACCGCCACATCTGGCTCGAACTGGGCCTCCAGTCGATCCACGACCGCACCCTGGCCCGGATCAACCGCGGCCATACGGCGGAGCGGTTCCTCGATGCGGTGCACCGGGCCTCCGGAAGAAACCTGCACCTCTGCGCGCACATCATCGCCGGGCTGCCCGAAGAGACCCGGGAGGATGTTCTCGAAACGGCCCGGACCCTGGCAGCCCTTCCCATCGACGGTATCAAGATCCACTGCCTCCTGGTGCTTTCGGGGACGCCTCTCGGAGCGGCCTACGAACGGGCTCCCTTCCCGCTGTGGAGCCGGGAGCAGTATGTGGAGACCGTCTGCGACGTCCTGGAGATCCTGCCGCCGCGGATGGTCATCCAGCGATTGACCGCGGACGGGTACCGGGATATATTCCTCGCCCCCGGGTGGGCCGTCAACAAGATGGCCGTTCTGGGCGCCATCGATCGCGAACTGGAGCGGCGGAACACCCATCAGGGAATTCACTGTAAGGACGGAAGCACATGATCGGCATCGTGGACTACCGGGCCGGAAACCTCACCAGCGTGGCCCGGGCTCTGCACTCCCTGAACCTGCCCTGCGAGGTGACCAGCGACCCGGCCCGGCTGGACCGGGCGGAACGCATCATTTTCCCGGGCGTGGGCGCCGCCGGGGAGGCCATGGCCAACCTGCGGGCATCCGGACTGGACGGGTGGATCCGCCGCTGGGTCGGCGATGGCCGGCCGGTCCTGGGGATCTGCTTGGGCACCCAGGTGATCTTCGACAAGAGTGAAGAGGACGGCGGAACCTCCTGCCTGGGGATCCTCCCCGGCGTCGTCCGCCGCTTCCCCGCCGGCCTGGAGGAGGGCGGGGAAAAGCTCAAGATCCCCCACATGGGCTGGAATTCCGTGCACTTCCTGAAAGGCCATCCCATGTTCACGGGGATCCCGCCGGAGGCGGAATTCTATTTCGTCCACTCGTTCTATCCGGATCCGGCGGACCGGGAACGGATCGTCGGGGAGACCCGCTACGGAATCCCTTTTGGCGCCGCCGTGGCATACCGGAATCTCGTGGCCGTTCAGTTCCATCCCGAGAAGAGCGGCCGGCCGGGGCTTCGGATTCTGGAAAATTTCAGCCGCTGGAGGGGAAGCGATGCTGAGTAAACGGATCATTCCCTGTCTCGATGTCCGCAACGGGCTGCTGACCAAGGGAATCAAGTTCGAGGGAAACGTGGATATCGGGGACCCCGTGGAGGCGGCCAGAGAGTACTACGAGCAGGGGGCGGACGAGATCGTGTTCTACGACATCACCGCCTCCTCCGACGGCCGGAATATCCTCATCGACGTGGTCCGCCGGGTGGCCGAGACGATTTTCATCCCCTTCTCCGTGGGTGGAGGCATCCGGACCCTGGAGGACATGCGGGAGGTGATCCTGGCGGGAGCCGAGAAGGTGAGCGTCAATTCCGCCGCTGTGGAGAATCCCTCCATCATCAAGGAAGGAGCGCGGGCCTTCGGCAGCCAGTGCATCGTCCTGGGTATGGACGTGAAGCGTGTGAATCCGTCTCCGGCGACCCCGTCGGGATACGAAATCGTCATCCATGGCGGGCGCCGGTACACCGGCATCGACGCACTGTGGTGGGCCCGGGAGGCGGAGCGCCTGGGCGCCGGCGAGATCTGCCTGAACTCCATCGACGCCGACGGAACCCAGGACGGTTACGAGTTGACCCTGACGGAAAGGATCTCGACCCATGTCGGAATCCCGGTCATCGCCTCCGGCGGCGCGGGCACACCGAAGCACCTCCTGGACGTCCTCACGGCGGGAAAGGCGGATGCGGCCCTGATTGCCTCCATGGTCCACTACCGGACGTACACCATCGACGGAATCAAGGCCTATCTCGGCGAGCATGGCGTGAAAACCCGGCGCTACTGGTAAAAACAGGCTAAAAACGCTTGACAATGAATTTTTCCGCTGTTAAGAGGGGCCTTCGTTTCAAGAGAAAAGGTTCGAAATGACCATGAGGAGAAACGTAATCGGCATCATCGGCATAATTATCATCCCCATTCATATGGGGGCCGGGTAATGGTGCACTTGTAAGAAACTTTCAAACAGCAACAGACCGTTACTCGGCTCCCGGGTAACGGTTTTTTTGTTTTCAGAATCCGCTGGCCAACGCACTTGTCAATTTGCAGGAGGAACATCGTGAAACTGACTGGATCCCAGGTATTGTTGAGAACGCTTCGCCGGGAAAATGTGGACGTCATCTTCGGCTATCCCGGCGGTGTTGTACTCCCGATCTATGACGAACTGTACAAGGAACAGTTTCAGCACATTCTTGTCCGCCACGAGCAGGGCGCCATTCACGCCGCCGACGGGTATGCACGGGCATCCGGCAAGGTCGGCGTCTGCCTCGTCACCTCCGGCCCCGGCGCCACGAACACGGTAACGGGAATCGCCAACGCCTATATGGACTCCATCCCCGTTGTCGTTTTCACGGGACAGGTTCCGACGTCCCTCATCGGAAGCGACGCCTTCCAGGAAGTCGACATCACCGGGATCACCCGCCCCTGCACGAAGCACAACTTCCTGGTCCGGCGAATCGAAGATCTCGCTTCCACCATCCACGAGGCATTCCACATTGCCCGCTCCGGGCGCCCCGGCCCTGTGCTGGTCGACCTGCCACGGGACGTGTCCCAGGCGACCATCGAAGAAGAGGACATCCGCGACGACTTCAATACCCTCAACGGACTGGAGAAGCCGCAGCAGGAGGACATCGCCAAGGCCGTGGAGATGATCCGGGCCGCCCGGAAACCTGTGATTGTCTCCGGAGGAGGAGTGCTCCTGGGGAAGGCATCGGAGGAACTGCGGGAGTTCGTCCGGCGGACCGGCTTTCCCATCACCTCCACCCTGATGGGCCTCGGCGCCTACCCGGGCTCGGATCCCCTCTGGCTGGGGATGCCCGGAATGCACGGCACGTACTACGCCAACATGGCCATCACCGGCAGCGACCTGCTGATCGCCGTGGGAATGCGCTTCGACGACCGGGTGACCTCCAAGGTGGACACCTTCGCCCCCAATGCGCAGATCATTCACATCGACATCGATCCCGTCTCCATCGACCGGATCGTCCGCTCCCACCTTTCCATCGTCAGCGACGCCAAGACGGCATTGGGCATGTTGAATGCAGCCCTGGCCGGAGGAGAGCCTGTCCCGGCAGAACAGACCCGAGAATGGATGGAGCAGATCGATGCCTGGAAGAAGCGGGTCCCCCTGCGCTTCGACGAGGGAACGGACCGGATCAAGCCGCAGCAGGTCATCCGGAAGCTCTACGAACTGACGAAGGGGGACGCCGTCATCACCACCGAGGTGGGCCAGAACCAGATGTGGGCGGCCCAGTATTATACCTACGACCTTCCCCACTCCTTCATCTCCTCCGGCGGCCTGGGCACCATGGGGTTCGGCTTCCCCGCCGCCGTCGGTGCGCAGGTGGCGCAGCCGGACAAGACGGTGGTCGACATCGCCGGGGACGGCAGCATCCAGATGAACATCCAGGAGCTGGCCACGGCGGTGCAGTACAATATCCCCGTGAAGATCGTGATCCTGAACAACCAGTACCTGGGAATGGTCCGCCAATGGCAGCAGATGTTCTACGGGCGGCGCTACTCCCATACCGACATGACCTATGCCCCCGACTTCGTGAAGATCGCCGAGGCCTACGGGGCCACGGGCCTGCGGGCCAGCCGCCCGGAGGAACTGGAAACGGTCCTGAAAAAGGGGCTGGAAACCCCGGGGGTCGTGGTCATGGACATCCGGGTCGAGAAGGAGGAGTGTGTCTACCCCATGGTCCGCCCCGGGGCCTCCATCGCGGACATGGAACTGGGTGTAGAGCTCCCTGCCGCCCCGACCAACGGCGGAGAGGATCCCGGGACGCGCAGCTTCAACTGATTGCCGATAAGACGGAACGGCCGGGGATCAAAAGCTTGGAGGCAGGAGGTACTTTCCCGGAGTCGTCCGGAATCCATTTCGAGAAAGGTTCATGAACCGATGAAAGCAAAGGAAAACACCATCGCCCTCCTCGTACGCAACCGTCCCGATGTCCTGGCGCGTATCGCCGGCACCTTCAGCGGGGGAGGATTCAACATCGAGAGCATCACGGCCAATATCACCAAGACCCCGGAAACGACGAAGATCATCATCACCACCAAGGGATCGGCGTCCACCATGGAAAAGCTGAAAAAGCAGTTGAACCGCCTCGTGGACGTGCTCTCCGTCGACGACCTCACGGGCAGGATGGCCTCCCGGCGCGAGCTTGTTCTTTTCCGGATGCGATGGAACGACGAGACCCGTGTCCAGATCATGGCCGCGGTCGACCTGTACAACTGGAAGGTGGTCTGCATGGATGACATGTACTGCGTCATCGAGGTATCGGGCCGAAAGGACAGCATCGACCGGGCGATCCAGCTTCTCGATCCCCTCGGGCTCGAGGATTTTTCCCGATCGGGAATGGTGGCGCTGGAAAAATTCAAACCCGAATGAGTCCGGAACCGCCCGGGCGGGCGGAGACGTCCCATTCGAACATTCGAGAGAAACAGGAGGAGTTCCATGGCAAAGATTGACTTCGGCGGCGTCCTGGAAGAGGTGGTCACAGCGGAGGAGTTTCCGCTGGAGAAGGCCCGTCAGGTTCTGAAAGACGAAACCGTCGCCGTCGTAGGCTACGGGGTCCAGGGACCGGGACAGGCCCTGAACATGAGGGACAATGGAATCCGGGTCATCGTGGGCCAGCGGGAAGGGGGCGCTTCCTGGGAGAAGGCCCTCGCGGACGGGTTCGTTCCCGGCGAGACCCTGTTTTCGCCGGAGGAGGCGGCCCGGCGGGGAACGGTCATCCAGTACCTCCTGTCCGACGCGGGACAGAAGACCATGTGGCCCGCCATCAAGGCATGCCTGAACAAAGGCGACGCCCTGTACTTCTCCCACGGTTTCTCCATCGTATACAAGGAGCGGACGGGCATCATCCCGCCGCCCGACGTGGACGTGATCCTGGTGGCCCCCAAGGGGTCGGGCCGGACCGTCCGGACCAACTTCCTGGCCGGGAGCGGCATCAATTCCAGCTACGCCGTCTTCCAGGACTACACCGGCCGGGCGCTGGAGCGCACGCTGGCCCTCGGGGTCGCCATCGGGTCCGGCTACCTTTTCCCCACAACCTTCGCCAATGAAGTCTACAGCGACCTCACCGGCGAGCGGGGGGTGCTCATGGGCGCCCTGGCGGGAATCATGGAGGCCCAGTACAATGTCCTGAGGAAGCACGGCCACAGCCCCAGCGAGGCCTTCAACGAAACCGTCGAGGAGCTCACCCAGAGCCTGATCCGCCTGGTGGCGGACAACGGCATGGACTGGATGTACGCAAACTGCAGCACCACCGCCCAGCGGGGAGCCCTCGACTGGAAGGGCCGCTTCCGCGACGCCGTCGCCCCCGTTTTCGACGAGCTCTATGCGCGTGTCATCAGCGGCGAGGAGACCCAGATCGTCCTGGACGCCAACAGCGCCCCGGACTATCGCCAGAAGCTGGACAGGGAGCTGGCCACGATGCGCGATTCGGAGATGTGGCGCGCCGGCTCGGCGGTGCGGTCCCTGCGCCCGGAAAACCGCAAAAAATAAGCGGCTGCGGCCGACTTGCCATTCACCGTCTCTCCCCGGCCCCGGAAGGCCGGGGAGGGCCCGCCTCATGCCGTTGCATGCCATCGAACAAGGGGGAAAGAAACGATGCGGAGCGATCTGATGAAGAAGGGCCTGGAGCGGGCCCCCCACCGGTCCCTGTTCAAGGCCATGGGCTACACCGACGAGGAGATCTCCCGCCCGCTCATCGGCGTGGTGAATTCCTTCAACGAAATCATCCCGGGCCATGTGCACCTCCGGACGATCACCGAGGATGTCAAGGCGGGCATCCGCCTGGCCGGGGGCACCCCCGTCGAATTCCCCGCCATCGGCGTCTGCGACGGCATCGCCATGGGCCACACGGGCATGAAATACTCCCTGGCCAGCCGGGAGCTCATCGCCGACTCCGTCGAGGTCATGGCCATGGCCCACCCCTTCGACGGGCTCGTGCTCGTCCCCAACTGCGACAAGATCATTCCGGGGATGCTCATGGCGGCCCTTCGGCTGAACATACCCGCCCTTTTCGTCAGCGGCGGTCCCATGCTGGCTGGCCGGCTGGGAGAAAAGGCGGCGGACCTGATCAGCGTCTTCGAGGGCGTCGGGGCCGTCAAGGCCGGCCGGATGACCCAAAAGACACTCAAGGCCCTGGAGGACTGCGCCTGCCCCGGGTGCGGCTCCTGCTCGGGGATGTACACGGCCAACTCGATGAACTGCGTGACCGAGGCGCTGGGCCTCGGGCTTCCCGGCAACGGGACCATTCCGGCCGTGGAGGCGGCCCGGCGGCGGCTGGCCAAGGAGGCCGGAATGACGGTCATGGAGCTGGTCCGGAAGGAGTTCCGGCCCCGCGTCGTGGCCACCCTGTAGGCCTTCCGGAACGCCATTGCCGTGGACATGGCCCTGGGCTGCTCGACCAACACGGTCCTGCACATCCCTGCCGTCGCCCATGAGGCGGGAATCCGGCTCGACCTGGACCTGTTCAACGAGATCAGCGCCCGGACGCCGAACCTCTGCAAACTGAGCCCCGCCGGCGTCCATCACATCGAGGACCTTCACAGGGCCGGGGGAATCCAGGCAGTCCTCCTGGCCGTCAGCGAACTGGGCGTCGTCGAGAGGGACGCCCTGACGGTGACCGGCAAAAAGGTGGGCGACAACCTGAAAACCGCGCGGATTCTCGACCGCGAGGTGATCCGCCCCTTGAAGAATCCCTATTTTCCGGAAGGCGGCCTGGCGGTCCTCAGGGGCAATCTGGCCCCCGACGGGGCGGTGGTGAAGCAGTCCGCCGTAGCGGAGGACATGCTGGTCAACGAGGGAACCGCGCGGGTCTTCGACAGCGAGGACGAGGCCATCACGGCCATCCTGGGGGGAAAGATCAAGGCGGGGGACATCGTCGTGATCCGGTACGAGGGTCCCCGGGGCGGTCCGGGAATGCGGGAGATGCTGGGCCCCACTTCCGCCATCGCCGGGATGGGACTGGACAAGTCCGTGGCCCTTCTCACGGACGGCCGCTTCAGTGGCGGGACCCGGGGCGCCGCCATCGGGCACATCTCGCCGGAGGCGGCCGAGGGCGGCCCCCTCGCCCTCGTCCGGGAAGGCGACCGCATCGCCATCGACATCCCGAAGAAAACGATCACCCTGAAGGTCGGAAAGCAGGAGATGGACAAGCGCCGCAAGGCCCTGAAGCCCTTCCGGCCCCGCGTGACCGGGGGATACCTGGCCCGCTACGCCCGCCAGGTAACCTCGGCCAGCACCGGCGCGGTTTTCGAGGACTGATCTTCCTTCCGGCCCCGATCCGTCTGGCGGTTCCCGGTTGACGGAGCCGGGGAAATCCATTATTCCTGTACTCGTTTTCCGGGAGCGCGGAGCCGTGCTCCCGGAGCCCATTCCCCCATCCCAGGACGGGGTGGCGTTTCAGCGGATCACGACGAAGGCGGCGGGCCGTTATGCTGGATCCCGTGAAGGCGCGCAGAATCCTCTTCATCGCCCTGGCAGGGGTGGTCGCCGTCCTGTCCCTTTATCTCCTGAAGCCCTTTTTCTTCCCGCTCTTCTGGGCCGTCATCATCGCCGGCCTGTTCCAGCCCCTCTACCGCAGGCTCCAGGAAAAGCGAAGCATGCCTTCCCTGAACGCCGCCATCGTGCTGGTTCTGATCTTCATCATCCTCATCATTCCGGCGGGAGTCCTCGCCACCCTGCTGGTGAACGAGTCCATCGAGATCTACAACTCCATCGACTCGGACATCACCAACCTGGAAAGCAAGGTCCGCGAGTGGGCGGACCGCCTTGCCGCCCACCCAACGACGGCCCGGCTCCACCTGAACAGCGACACCCTGATCGAGCGCTTTACCGAGGTGGTCAAAAACCTGGCGAACGTTATCGTCAAAACCCTCACGGGCCTCACGCAGAACACCCTGATGTTCCTCGTGAAGTTTGCCGTGATGCTCTATGCCCTGTTTTTCTTCATCCGCGACGGGGACCGGATGCTCCAGAGGGGCAAGATCCTTTTCGCCCTCGGCAAGGACAGGGAGTCCGTCCTGTACGACCGGTTCGTCATCACCGCCCGGGCGACGCTGAAGGTCACCCTGATCATCGGCGGCATCCAGGGATTCCTGGGGGGGATTCTGTTCTATCTGGTGGGAATCAACGGCGCCCTCACCTGGGGGGTCGTCATGGTCCTGGCCTCCATCATCCCGGGTGTCGGATGCTCCATCGTCTGGGCGCCCGCCGGGCTGATTCTCCTGGTGACGGGACACATGTGGGAAGGGATCGTAGTCCTTCTTGCAGGTGCACTGGTCATCAGCATGGTGGACAATCTCTTCCGGCCCGTTCTCCTGGGACGGGATGTGCAGATGCACCCGCTCCTCATCTTCCTGTCCACCCTGGGCGGGATTGCCCTGTTCGGCATTTCGGGCTTCGTCATCGGGCCGATCGTGGCTTCACTCCTCCTGTCCATCCTGGAGATGTACGAGGTATCCCTCCACTCGCCGGAAAACCACTGAGCAGCAGGGAAAGTACTCCACCGGCGATTCAGGAGCCTTTTCCACACCCGCATTCCCTCGGCAGGACTTTGGCATAGATCACCTTGCCGTCACCGGGCCCGTAAAAATCGGGAAGGAAGGCCTCACGGCGGTAGCCGTTCGTCTCGTAGAAGCGGCGGGCGGCCTCGTAGCGCGGAAGGGATGAGGTGTCCGCATACATCCGGGAGGCCCCGGATGCAGCGCAGATGCACTCCGTTTCGGCGAGCAGGGAGGCTCCGATCCCGGTCCGCTGCCATTCCGGGGCCACGACGATCCAGTACAGGTCGAAGCTTGAGACAGTCCCGGGAATCCGGCCGAAGCAGGTGTACCCGGCCAGGCGCCCCTCCGCCCCGGCCAGAAGAAACTCGTAGCCGCCGGCCCCGCCCCGGGCCAGGCGTTCTTCCACCAGTTCCAAGGCGATATCGGCCTCTTCTTCGGAAAACACCCCCGTGGAAGCAACAAGATTTCGGATCCGAGCCCGGTCGGCTGCCTCCACGTCATGTCGCCAGGTAAGCGAATGTCCCTCCATGCATACCTCCCGCACCCGCGAGCCATATCAAAATCCCGTCGTCAAGGCGAGACGAACTGTGTTACAGAATAACAGAATCCTGAGGAAAGTTGAGTTTAACCAGATGGGAATCATTCAAGAAAACAACCTGATCCTGGCGTCCGCATCACCGCGGCGGATCGAGTTGCTTCAGAGGGTCGGCCTGAGGTTCCAGGTGCTTCCAAGCGGCGTGGAAGAGGAGGCGAGACCCGGGGAATCCCCGGAAGGGCATGTGCTTCGGCTCTCGGCGGCCAAGGCGGAAGCCCTTGCCCGGCGGAATCCGGACGCTTGGGTGCTGGGCGCCGACACGATCGTCGTCATCGACGGACGGGTGCTGGGCAAACCCGCCGACCATGAAGACGCGAAGGCCATGCTCCGGACGCTCAGCGGCCGGGAGCACACGGTCTACACGGGCTTTTCCGTTCTGTCCGGGGGCGGAAGCCGCGCGGTCTCCCGGGCAATCTCCTCGGCCGTTCTGTTCAAGAGCCTTTCGGACGAGGAAATGAACTGGTACGTCCTCTCGGACGAGCCGTACGACAAGGCGGGGGGTTACGCCGTCCAGGGAATGGGAGCCTTCTTCATCCAGGAAATCAGGGGGTCCTACACGAACGTCATGGGCCTTCCCCTCTGCGAAGTCATCGACGTCCTCCGCGATGCGGGGGCCATCCGGTTTTCGACCAATGGAAACGATCGCATCGGTTAGCGAAAACATCGCCCTTGTCCGGGAGGAGATCGCCCGGGCGGCGCGGAAGGCCGGGCGTTCGCCGGCGGAGGTCCGCCTCCTGGCGGTCACAAAGACCGTCGACGACGACCGGATCCGGGAGGCCATCGCGGCGGGCGTGGACCTCATCGGCGAGAACTACGTCCAGGAGGCACGGCGCAAGATCGAACTCCTGGGCAGGCCGCTGCCGTGGCACTTCATCGGGCACCTGCAGACAAACAAGGCAAAGTACGCCGTGCGGCTCTTCGACCTGATTCATTCGGTGGACCGGGTCGACCTGGCCCGCGAACTCGACCGACGGGCCGCCGCCCAGGGGACGACCCTGAAGATCCTCGTGGAGGTCAATGTGAGCGGCGAGGCAT
>CAZXMK010000041.1:0-14579 GCA_964641935.1 uncultured Syntrophaceae bacterium | reverse complement strand
TTGAACATTCTCTTGTACTGGCCGGGTTTCAACCCGTGTTCCGTCGACAGATGCTTTTTCAGGGTTTTCATGCCCCTCTTGCCGCAGATCATGCATCCTACTTCATCCGGCTGAAATGCTTCCTCAAACGACAACACCGGCCCTTGGGGGGCTGGAGCTTTCGCCGGTTCCGCAGGCTTTTCCTGCTTCGCCGGCTTCTCCGCTGCAACTTTGGTTCTCGGTCGTCCCCTCTTTCCTTTTCCCACGACGGCTGTTTTCGGCTCGGCCACGCCGGCCGGACCACCTTTTTCCAGCGCCTCCAGAGTGGAATAGACTTCCTTTATGGTTTCCAGAAGCTCATCCTTTGTCAAAGCTGCGCTGGATGCATGGGAAATTACAATTTCCGCTGTTAACTCGACGAGTGGGTTCGCCATTGCGATTGAATCCTCCTTCTTTAGAATAACGTTTTATTCTATTTTGCATGCTTTATCCTGGCTGTCAATATTCCTTTTTGCTGAATATCTTATAAGTGAATGTATGCTTCTTTCGTTCAATCACTCTTTCTTTCGGAATCCATATATCTATATGATACATTTTTAATGATTCCAGGAGAATTTCTAAATACCGTCGATACGCTGTTCCCTTTGTTTGCGACGCCACATCCACTCAAAGTATTCATAATGATCAGAACAGACCAAGGATGTTTTCAGTCGACAAAGAAAGAATTGGACAAGATGCCATTTCCCTGGCAGGGTTCGAGTGTCATGAATATTTAGTATTCGTTCATCGATACTATATAAGCTATGCTTGACATGTACATTTCAATTCAGTGAGATCATCAAAAGAGGAACCGCAACGCCTTTTGCCCTCGTCAAGTTGCGATTTAAGAAAAGTCCATGCCGGGCGGGATATCCGCCATCCTTCTTCCCGTTCCGGAACGTTCCCGGGAAAAAAGCACACATGAAACCCTGTCGACCCGCACAAAATCCGGTATACTTCGCTGCATGGCTTGCCCTGCTGCTTTGCCTCCTGTTCTCTTCGTGTTCGGCCGTCCCGGGGAAGATGCACCACCCGTATTCCCAGCCGGCGGAATGCCTGCCCGCATTTCCCGACGGGGACGGATGGTACGGCGGGGACGGCGCGTATTCCATCCGTCTGGACGACCGGCGTATTCTGTGGCTCTTCGGAGATTCCTTTGTTTCAGAGCAGGAAGGAAGGCAGGATCGCACGGGCATGAACGTGGTCCTGGGAACCACACTGGCTGTTTCAACATGCAAAGACGACTCCGGATTTCAAATCCGTTATCACCTGAAAAAGAAAAACGGGGAGTTTGTATCTTCCTTCGGGGAAAAGGAGTGGCTGTGGCCGCAGGCCCCCTTCATGGCCCGTGGCACCCTTTACGTGCCGCTTCTATCCGTGAAGACCGACCCGGAACTTCCGGGACCTTTCCAATTCAGGATTGTAGGACACAAACTCGCCCGGATCGGAGACTTCCGGGAGACCGACCCGAACCGGTGGGCCGTGGAGTATCTGGATCTGAAACCCGGAATCCCGGAGGAAATCCGAGCATTTGCGACTACGGCGGTGGCCTTCCGGGATCACGTCTATTTCTACCCCCTCTATGGTGCAACGGTGGACGGACGGAGCATCCTGGGCAACATCCTGGCCCGCATCCCAGTCAAAAGGATTGACGATCCGGCCCGGTCCATCGAATACCTGAACACGGATGGAGGGTGGACAAAAGAACTCCGGCCCGCGAAGGTCAGGATCGTCCTCGACGCCGCCGTCTCGGAGCTGAGCGTGCGCTACCATCCGGGAATCGGGAAATGGATCTGCATTTACCTGTCGCTCCAGAACAACGGCGACCGGATGCTGTACCGGACGGCAGACGCCCTGGAGGGTCCCTGGTCCGTGCCGAGGGTCCTCTTCGCTCCCGTCCCCGAGGTCGACCCGCACAGCTCCCGGTATGACGGGAACAACTTCTGCTACGCCGGCAAGGAGCATCCGGAATTCGCCCGGAACGGAACCCTCGTCGTTACGTATGTATGCAATTCGCATGAAGATTTCGAAAAAAAGACAAGTTTCATCCGCAGGAACCTGTTTCTCTATCGGCCCGTCGTGAACAGGATCCGAATCACCGATGCGGATGGGGGGATGCGATGAATGCGATGAAAAAGAATTACAAGTAGATCGTGTGAGGGACAGTAACCGGCCACACTCAGCCATTGCGTTTTACGTTGTTCTGTCAGAAATCCGTCAGAAGAATTCCGCAGTAAGAACCCCTTTGGTGGCTGTGCGTCCGGCCTTTCTTTTTTGATCGTCTCCTATCAAGCCTCTACCTTCAGCCACCCCCAACCAGGCTGAATGCTCCCCAGAAGAAAGGATGGGACGTTGCAGGATTGTCCATCATCCGCAACTTGCTTTCCGTCAGGGCCTCCGGCCAGTTCATCCCCTGCTCCCGGCGTTTTGCCATCTCCTTCATCAGGTCAACGGTGGGCTGGGATGCGATCGACCAGTGTGTTGCAAGCACGTTTCGCGCTCCGGCATAGAAAAAAGCCCTGGCCAGCCCGGAAAGACTCTCCCCGCCAAGCCGTCCGTCCGCTCCCGCCGTATTGCGAGCCGAAAGGATCACAAGTGCAGCATGGAGGCGCATTGTGGCGATCTCGCTCGCACGAAGCAAGCCGTCGTCCTGAGGGTCGCCGGCCGGGCCGGGCGCGAATGCGAGCGAGGGCTCGTTCTCGCAGAAGAGGTCATCCGGCAGCAGCCCATGCGTGGCCAAAGCAACGATTCCCATCGTCTCCGGGTTCGCTTTGCGGAGCCCCGACTTGGTCGCCTTCTCATCCAGAAGCACCACGGACTTCCCATGACCAAGGGACGAAGACATGGCCCGCACCTCGTCGGCAGACTCGGGAAGGGGTGCCAGTCGAGCAACCTGCTCGCGGACATCCCGTGCTTCCGCACAGGAGGCCCCATGAAATTCCTTGTGTTGTGCAGTAAGTTGAATTCCCCTGCTGCTTTTACCGGTATTGCCTGCCTGATCTGAAAGTGGCCTGCCGATTCGGCCGATATCGAATCTCGGATTTCCGACCCCGAGAAACCCGGATGCGGACACCGGCTGCTTGCCCATGGCACGCAGATTAACAAAAGCCCTAACATCCGGGGCAACCAGAATGCTGAATCGGCGGGCAAGCCAGGGGATCTTTCCGTCCGCACCCGGTTTTCCGGACACCAGGATGTCCGGCGGAAGGCTGAGCAGCGGCCCCGCCGGAATAACGACCAGCCTGCGAATCGGTCCCGGGGAATCCAGGAGAGGCCCCACGAGATCGCGGTATAGCGCAAGCGCCAACGCCGTGTCGAAGGGATGCATGCGGCCGGCCTCCACGTTGAGGCCACCGCGCAGCGCGGTAACTTTTTGCCGAAGCTCCGCTCGCGACAGATTGACCGTGTGGAGCTTCACCCGCTTCTGGTGCAGCAGGAACGTATAGCCCTTGTCTCCCACATGAGACATGTACAGGAGGGCCTCGTCAGGCTGCAGGATCTCGTCAATCGACCGGGCATCGACAGGCCTTCGGGAAACGAGTTGAGCGTATTTGGGAAAGCGGTCCTGCAGCTTCGGCTCCTGTTCGTCGATCCGTGCCTGCAGCTCACGGATTTTCCTCTCGATGGACTGCTCTTTTTTGGGGGAGCGATTTTTTGCCGCTTTTCTGGACTCCGCCATCAACTGCGCCCGCAGGTTTGTCTGCTGTTCAACAAGGTCCTGCGGTTCACGCGTGAAGGCCGCAAGTTCC
The DNA here is from genome assembly GCA_964641935.1 of uncultured Syntrophaceae bacterium. GTDB lineage: Bacteria > Desulfobacterota > Syntrophia > Syntrophales > PHBD01 > PHBD01. The sequence goes on along the minus strand of CAZXMK010000041.1, from coordinate 10,812 downwards.
GGATCCCCGGCGCTGATTCGGGCCGTCAGATGCTGTATCGCGGTGCTTACGACAGGGGAGTCGAACAGTTGAACCACAGAAAACGCTTCACGCAGAACACCTTGAGCGTTATCTGGATCACCGCTGGCTTGTGCGACGAGCAGATCGACGTATGGACTGAAGCATGGACTGAAGTAACAGGCGAAGGGTTCCCGCGCCGCGACGGAGGCAAAGGCACGGTATGCGCCCAGCGCGTGGTCCGGATCCTTCTTCGCCAGTGCAAGGCCGGCCTCCAGAATCTTCGCATTTGCCCACCAGATCGTCCGGCCGAACATCCGTTCCGCAGAAGCAAGAGCATATTTCAGGTTGGATTCCGCCTCATCGAAGTTCCTCTGTGCCATCAGGATCTGTGCAAGTTGCATGCGGACACGATTTGTCCAGCCGCTGTCGGGGCCTTGGGCTTTCATGTAGCGCGAGAGCGAGTTGCGTACCGCTTTTTCGGCCGCCTTGTAATCCTTGAGCCGGTAGTGGGACACGGACTGGCTGAAGTACGCTTCGGCCAGCCATCCCGTCGAGCCCGGCCAGGCATCCGGCAAGGCGGCAATCGCATCGTTATTGAATGCAACGGCCTCTGCGTGTTTTCCCCGCCATTGTGCGTCGTAGGCAAGGTGGACGTAAAGCTGGGAGGTAAGAACGGAATTGCGGGACTTCCGAACGAGCGGTTCGGCCCTCTTCGTGAACGCCAGCGCTTCGTCAAGACGGCGCTGGCTCCGCATGGGATGGGACATGTTCAGCAGCGTCATGGCAAGTGCGGGGCTGTCCAGTCCGAAGATACGCTCCTGGGCTGCCAGGACCCGCAGCCATGTCAGCTCCGACGTGCGGTAGAGCCGGGCCTCATGCTGATAGTGGGCCAGCCTGCTCAGATCGAAGATACTCCCGATCTCGCGAATCGACGGCAGCTCGGAATCCTTCCCGATCAGCTCTTCCAGCGCCCTCAGTCTGACCATCCTCCTTCCCTGGGCCATGGAGGTCTCCGGGGCAGCTTTTCCTGTGGCCGTCAGCAGGGCGCGTTCGATCAAGGGTGCATTGTTGGGCAGAAAATTCGCGACGTAAGTGCCGGATTCGGACCTCGCCACCAGCATGATCTGTCGCCAGCCGAGCCTGTGCCGGCAAACCCGAACCGCCGCCTTGAGCTCACCTGCGCTGTTCTCCGCCTTTGGCTGCTCGCAGTCTCCAGCCGCAAGAATGGCCTGAGCCCAGCCGCTCTCTTCCAGCCACCATTTGTGGGGCCGCGAATCGGAGCGCAGCACGATCAACTGCCCGCTCTGTTGCGACCATCCTTCACAAAAGACAGCGTATCGCTCCGCATCGCCTCCCCAGTCTCCCGGCTGGATGCGCCGCAGCCTGCAGTCATCGTTTGTCAGATTCCTGCCGACCGGAATTTCCTCTCCAATTTCGGACGGCAGGCCTTGCGCGCCGGCAAACGGGGAAGGAACAAAGCAGATAAGCAGAATGCCGAGGAACAGGGCTAATGGCGGGTACCTCTTCATGGCCTCCCCTCCCTTTGGGACGGACAATGACAGACAAGCAGTCCTGATTGAAATCTCATGTTATTTCCGCATCATCGTTCTACAATCGGGGGGTCGGGAAATCTGTTTCCAAGCATTGTATCCGGGTTGAACGGAATGCCGTTTCTCCGGCGAGCGGCCTGACTCACGGGAGGAGTCTATTCGACTGATTTTCAGGAAGGAACGCCTCCAGGACCTTTTCCGCCATGACCTTCAGGTCGGAAGGGTTATCGCGTTTGCTGAGACGGAACAGGAACGGCCCCTCGACCTGCTCAAAGGACTCGCCGATCCTGAAAAGGCTCTGCTCCACCCGCCCGGAAACGGGGTAAACGAATGTAGAGTAGCGCTCCCGAGTCTTTCCGGTTTTCGGATTCGTCATGGCGGGGGTTTTCAAGTCAAGCTCCACCTGCTGCCGGACGCCGGGCACGAACGTGCGGATCCGGTAGGAGATGCCGAATATGGTCCCTATTTTCGATGGGATGCGGGTGCTTTCGGTTTTCAGGACATACTGCTTTTCGCCGGGTCCCTGTTCGAAGAGGCCGTAACCGACGACCTCGATGGCCGTGACCGCATTTTCCAGGGTGATTCCGTATTCCGGCCTGTCATCGCTGCGGTCGATCCGGATGAGATACCCGTCGCGGATCCAATGTTCTTCCCTGTATTCGCCTCCCCCGTAAGTATTCGTCTTGAACGGCTTCCCCAGGAGGGCAAGATAGTGCTTCCGGATTTCCTCCGACGCCTTCTTTCCCCGGTCGGCACTGAAGTGGCACTTGATGCCGACAATCCGCTTCGTCATCTCGTCAACCGTAAGGACGAAACGGTCCTTGAACACCTCGACCTTTTCCTCCGTTTTCTCGTTGGCCGGCTTCCCCTGGCGCCATACAATGGGACCCTCGACGCGGGTGACGATCTTGTACTTCGCCGTTCCCGGGATGTCGTCCAGGATCCGGTAGAGACTCTGCTTTATCCTGGCCTGGCCGCTGTGGTAATGCTCGAGCCGGTAGAGCGCCCCTGCCTTCTCGAAATCCATCCCGAGCCGGACCTTCAGAATCTCCGCCGTTTCCACCCTGTTCTCGAAATAGTCCACTCCCTCTTCAGCGCTGGCACCGAGGGGAACGAGGATTGCCAGCACGATCAGGGTGATCGGCAAGGATCTTGCCATATCCATTCCTCCTTTCAGTTGCCGTCGCCGATCAGGATGAAGGGTGCCCAGAAAAACGGGTGCCCGTACGGGGCAGCCTCCTTGAGGGAGCGCTGGGCATCACGAAAGGCCGCCGCCTTGGACTTGCCCGATCGCCAACTCCGGTAAAAGGTTTCCATGAAGAAACGGGTGGACCGGTCGTCGACCGCCCAGAGGGTGGCAATGAGAGAGGGCGTCCCGGCATAAATGAACCCACGGGAGAGGCCCACCAGGTCATCCCCGCTGTATACCTTTGCCAGGGCCGTCTCGCAGGCGGACAGGGTCACCAGGTTTGCAGCATCCAAGTCCATTCCGAAAATCTCATGCACCCGGAGAACGCCTTCCGGATCGTCCCGGTCCGGGGCCAGGATCAGGCCGGACTGCAGGGGCTGGGTTTCATGGAACTCGCCGTGCGTCGCGAAATGGATTACATGCTGCCCTTCCGAGGCACGGAGGGCCGATGTCTTTGTCGCCTGTTCACCGGTATAGAGACGCATCAGGGGGAAGACGGCCGACACGGCCCTTCCCTCGGCCTCGGCGTGCTCGAGGGGCGGAAACTTTGTCTTCGGGTTGGCGAAAACGACCAGACGGTCCTTGTTCTTTTTCCGTTTGGCGATGACATGCCGCAGAACACCTGCGGCGGGCAGGGTAACCAGTTCGACCCGGTCTCCGAGGTGGCCCCGTCCGTTGTGCAGGGCGGCAAACGGGACCTTGTGGAGCGCCCCGTGGGGCACGATGACAAGGCGACTGGAGTGCAGATGCTTCGCAACGGGACCCAGGAAGTCGTTGTAGAATTCCCGCGAGAGCCGGGAAAATCGTTCGGGCCCTTCGTCCTTCGCCTTGACGGCCACGCTCCGCAGGTTCGCCGAAGGCAGGCGCAGGATCATCGGCCGGGCCGCCATCATATGGTCCGAGAGAACGGAGAGGAGCAGGTCGTCCACCCGGCGTTGGACGGACTCTTCACAAAGAGCCGTCCGGCGGACCCGGACTTCCGTCCGCGTGATCACCCAGGTGTACAGGGAGTCTTTTGCAACGTAGTATTCAACAAGGGTCGTGTCCGGATCGAGGATCGACTGGACCTCCGGCAGTGTGACCGGCACGAAGCTCACGAGATTCGCCACCTCACCGCCTCCGAGCTTCACGTCCTCGATGAACCGGTCATAGCTTTCCTCCGCCGCATTCAGTTGCTTCCTCCTGTCAACAAGATCGGCGGCCCGGGCGATCTCCCCGGCCGCCTCCAGGGCTTCCACCTGGTGCCTCAGGGAACGAATCGCTTTCATGCGCTCCCGCTCCTCTGCCAGGGCCTCCTCGTCCGCCCCCCTGCGGCCCCGGAGATCCCGGGACGACAGCAATTCGAGGAACCGCCGGCTCTTGACGCGCTCGGCAATCTCGAACGCCTCGCCGGAGCACTGCTCCGATCCCTGTTTCAGGAGAACCCGGATCAGGCCCTCATAAGCTTCAATCCGCCGAATTCCGATCTCCGTTTTCCCGGAGAGGAAATTCTTTTTCGCCCCGGCGGAAAGAGTCTTCCAGAGCAATTCGATGCGCTCGATGGCCCTTCGAAACTGGAACTCGGCCTCGGCAAGCCTGCCCCTTGTCTCCAGCGCCAAGGCCAGACCGAGATGGTCCGCGGCGATCATGCCTGGGTGGTCCCGCTCCAGGTCGAACTCCAGGGCGTGGCGGAACTGGGCCTCCGCCCTTTCGGGCTTCCCCGTGGCAAGATAATACCTGCCGAGGCCGGGATAGTGCTTGAGGGCCGTAAAAATCTCGCCGGCCTTTTCGACGTTTCCGGATTCCAAGTGGAGATATCCCCTGCTCACTTGGATGATCCTCACGTTTTCATGTTTCGCACCGAAGACTTCCGTGTGAATCGCCAGGGCCTTCTTCAGAAGCTCATCGGCCTGCCGGTAATCCCCCCTCTGCTGATAATGCAACGCCACGTTGTGGTAGAGGATTCCCGTGGACGGGTGTTTTCGCCCCAGGGACGCTTCCAGCACGGACAGTGCCTTCCGGTGATACTCATCAGCAAGTTCCTCCTCCCCGAGCCGGCTGTAGAGCACGGCGAGGTTGTTCAGGCCGGCTGCGGTTTCGGGGTGGCCGGACCCCTGGGATTTTTCAGCAACGATCGCTGCCCGCTTCGAGAGGGTCTCCGCTTTTCCATAGTCGCCGGTTTCTATGAAAACGAGGGCAAGGTTCGACAGCGAGAATCTTGTTTCGGGGGAATCGGGGCCTTTGAAGCGCTCGCTCATGGTCAGCGATTTTCTTGCGAACTCCTCCGCTCTCGGGAAATCCTCCACGTCCAGGTAGAGGAGGGAAAGGCCGCGGATGATGGGAGCAAGTTCCGGATGGTCTTTGCCGTGCACGCGCTCTCCCAGCAACAGGGCCTTCCGGTAGAGGGGCTCCGCATTCCCGTATTCTTTCCTTGTCCGGTATATAGCAGCGAGGTTCACGATCGCAGTGACGGTCTGCCCGTCGTCGGGCATTCTCTTCTCCAGCACGGCGGCGATCTCTTTCAGGAGCGGCTCCGCTTTCCAGTAATCGCCAAGAGCATGGTAGGTTGCCGCGACGTTGTTCTTGATGAGGAGCGTTTTCGGGTGCTCGGGCCCGAGAATCCGTGTCCGGACCGAAATGACCTCCTCGCCGAGGGGCAGAGCTTCCCGGTATCTTCCCTGCTTGTAGAGGCGCTGGAATTCGTCGTTGACCCTGTCGGAATCCGCCGCATCCTTTCCGCATGAAACGGAAGGAACGGCAAGAGAGAACAATAATAAGACCGTCAGGCTGAGAGTGACGACCCCAAATTCGGGCATCCCGCTGTTGCGCCTGGCTGTCATGGAAGCGTCCTCCACCAAGGCAGAGCGTCGATGTTGAAAAGAATGCTTCTCTACTCCCATCGTGAATCGCGCGGCGGAGTATCCGAGGGAACAATGCCAGGGACCGCGTAATCGGAATGCAGGGGGTCAGATGGTTATAATTTTACCGTACGGGCGTTTTTTTGCAACTGCGATCCTTCCCGGGTGCGATCCTTCCCGGGTCGGGCCGGGCCGGAGAAATGGATGCAGACAACCAGGCTTTTCACGGAAGCGGAAAACTCGCTCTGGACGTGTTATAGGATTTGGGAAAGGTCAAGTGGCATGGTCGGGCATACCGCGGATGCAGGATCCGGCGGTTGATGTCCAATTCCATTGTCGGAAATCGCTTTTCTCGAAGGGGGAAACCGCCATGAAACAATCGGCAGACGGACGTACCGGAGGATTCACCCGTAGGCTCTTCATCAAGGCGGTGGCATTCTTCTGGCTCGTTATGGCCTTTCCCAGGACCGTCTGGTCTTTCTTCGTCCAGGGAATGCTCACCCGGACCGTCGAAAAAGAAACGTTTCAGTTCGATCCGGTCAGCGGGACCATCCGGTGGGACGGGAAGCCCGCCGCGAGGGAGCCCTATCGACTCACGGTGGAGGGCCTGGTGGAGAGACCCCGGCATTTTTCCTACAAAGATCTCCAGGCCTTCCCTCAGGTTTTTCAAACGACGGACTTCCACTGCGTGGAGGGGTGGTCTGTCAGGAACATCCGCTGGGGAGGGATCCACTTTGCAGAGATCACCCGGGCCGTGCGGCCCAAACCGGAAGCACGGTATGTGATCTTCCACTCCCTGGGCCGAACATCGGAGCCTGTCCCGGGGGTGAACCACTATGTCGAGTGCCTGCCGATCGAGAAACTCCTGGACCCCCGGAAGAAGTGCCTTCTGGCGTTGACCATGGACGGGAAGCCCCTGACGTTCGAACGGGGCAGCCCTCTCCGTGTGGTCTCTCCGTATGATCTTGGCTACAAAGGTTCGAAATATGTCACTCGCATGGTCTTCTCTGCAAATCTGACAAAGGGCTGGTGGACCCTTGCCAATCCGATCTATCCCGTTGAGGCCCCGGTTCCCCGAAGGCGCCTGGAAGGCGGAGGGTAGCGCACCTTTTTGTACCCGCTGGAGGATTGTTCCGATGGCAGCACGGACAAATCAAAGGGGGTTAAGCTTCTCGCCTAACCCCCTGATTTGATTGGTAGCGGGGGGTGGATTCGAACCACCGACCTTTGGGTTATGAGCCCAACGAGCTACCGGACTGCTCCACCCCGCGTTGCGTCGTTCCGGAAAAGAGTCCGCTTTTTACGCTCCGAAGAGTGGTTTTGTCAAGCAGTTTTCTCCCTCTCCCCCTGCACCTCGTATATTGCCACGCTTCGCTTGATCCCCCGGATGGGAAAGGGCTCCAGGCGCAAGGCATCAACGTTGTCTCGGACCCGTTCCCAGGTCCGCTCGCAGATCAGGATCTGGCTTCCCCTGGCCGAGCCGATCAGCCGGGCGGCCAGGTTCACAGCAGCGCCCAAGACGGTGTACTCCTTCTTCCGGTGAGACCCGAAGATGCCCGCCATCACCTCCCCCGTCGCGATACCGATGCCGATGGCCAGTTCTTTCGGATGCCCCCCGAGCCGCCTGTTGATGCGGGTAATTTCGTCCCGCATGCCAAGGGCGCTGCGGACCGCCCGGAGGGCGTCGTCGGGACCCGCCACGGGGGCGCCGAAGAGGCTCATGATCCCGTCTCCAATATGCTTGTCCAGGGTCCCGTTGTGCTCCAGGATGATCCCGTCCAGCGGGGCAAAATAGTATGTGTTGAGAAAACGGGCGACCTCCTCCGGCGTCATCCTCTCGGCGATCTCGGTAAAGCCGCGGATATCGGTAAACACCACCGTCACGGTCTGGCTGACGGGCTGGATACCCCTTCCCTGTTTCTGAAGCTCCCCGAGAACCTGCTCCGGGACGAACTGTTTGAGCCTCTTCTTGACGTTGAACTCCCTGATCTTGGCCCGGAGCTCGCTGTTCTCGAAGGGCTTCGTCAGAAACCCGTCGATCCCCTGGTTCACCGCCTCGATGGCGCTCTCCATCGTGGCATATCCCGTCAGCATGATCCGCGTGATCTCGGGGTTGATCCGCCCGATGGCTACCAGCGTCTCCATTCCGTCCATGCCGGGCATCCGGTAGTCGGAGATGACCGTCTCGATGGCATCCCCCCGCTCCCGGACCATCCGGATCGCCTCCCCGCCGTTTTCCGCCGTACAGATCTCGTAGCCGTCCCGCTCCAAAACCTTCTTCAGAGACCTGCGCACTCCCTCCTCGTCGTCAACAATGAGCACTCCGTTCATGGCATTCTCCTTGCCGGCAGGAGGACCGTCACCTCCGTCCCCCGCCCCTCTTCGCTGCGGACGAGGATCTCGCCCCCGTGCCGCCTGATGATCTCGTGGGAAATGTAGAGCCCGAGACCCGTTCCCCGTCCGACCTCTTTGGTGGTGAAGAAGGGCTTGAAGATGTCCACCAGACGGCCGTCGGGAATCCCCTGTCCCGTGTCGTGGAACGACACGGACACCCGGTTGCCCTCACGGTCGCCGTCGGTGGCGGTGGTGATGGTGATCGCTCCCCCTTCCCCCGGCAGAGCATCGAGGGCATTCTTGACGATGTTGACAAAGACCTGCCCGAGGTTGGCGAAATTCCCCTCCACCCGCGGCAGGTCCGCCGCATATCGTCGTTCGATGTGTATCGGCAGGAGCTTGTAGCTGTTATACAGGATCCGGAGGGCGTCGTCCACCGCGGTGTGAATGTCCACCGGCTCCGTGTAGGTCTGGGTCTGGCGGGAAAGGTCCAGGAGGCTCCGGACGATCGACCCCGCCCGGTGAAGCTCCTTCAGAGAAAACCGGAGATCCTCCAGCACGTCTCCGGACACGACGTCCGGCCGCTCCCGGAGTTCCTCGATGGAGGATTCGACGAGGCTGGCGGCACCGGCCAGGGGATTGTTCAGCTCGTGGGCCGTTCCCGCCACGAGCTGGCCGATGGCGGCCAGACTCTCGGAGCGGATGAGCTGCTGCTGGGTCCGTTCCTTCTCCTCCAGCGCCTTCCGGAGGTCGGCGGTCCGCTCTTCAACCCGCTGCTCCAGTTCCCGATTCATCCGCTCGATTTCTTCGTACCCGGCAGCGTTCTCCAGCGCGACGGACGCCTGGTTGGCGATGGTGCCGAGCAGCTCCAGGTCTTCATGGACGAACAGCGCTCCCGATCGCTTCTGCCCCAGCAGCATCGCACCGATCAGCCGGTTCCGGGACAGCATGGGCACGGCGAGGTCAATCCCGCACGCGTCGAGATACGCCGGAGAAAAATCCGCTCCGGAGGATGTCCCTGCCCTGTCCTCCATCTGGAAACGGCTGACCGGTCCTCCCGCCCGTTCCAGAAAAGGCACCATGGGATGGTCCAGCGGCATTTCTTCCAGTCCCGCGGCATCGTCTTCCCGGTCGTATGCACGGAATCGGCCGGTCCCCTTGTTCCGGACGAGCAGGATAAACCGTTCGACCGGGATGGCCTCCGGTATGGACGCAAACAGCAGAGTCCGGATCTCTACGGAGCGCTTCAGGCGCGCCAATTCGCTGCTCAGATTTCGGAGCAGCCTGCGGGCATCGTAGCGGCCCCGGAAGAAAAGTCGGTCCAGATAGGCCTGGACCCGTTCCCGCATCGGCTGGAACAGGAACACCATCATCAGGGCCAGCAGGAGGGAGGTCCCGACGGCGTCGCGGAAACCGCTCCGGATAAACAGCATGTGGGTCATGAAAAGGAAGAAGGCGCAAAGAACTGCAAGGAGAATCACCAGGACCGAATAGACGATTCCCTTGCGGATCGCCGCCCCGGCGTCCAGAAGATCATAGCGCAGGATGCCGTAGGCCAGGATCGCCGACGGCACGAAGCTGAATCCACCCACGGGGGGCACGTCCAGCCCGATGACCGGCAGGATGTTCAGGGTGATCAGGAGGGAGCTGAATCCCACGCCGGCTGTTACGTATTTCAGGCGATTGCGCGCACGGTTGTCCGTGGTCCCCTTCATGCCCTGAACAAGGAGCAGGATGCAGTAGATCACCGTACAGCCCGCCAGGACGGAGAAGGCCTGGAACGCAGGCCCCGCGTCGGCGATGAAACCGTGGGGCCCCCGATGGAGCCCCCGGATGAACAGATCCGTCTGTGTCAGCGGCAGCAGTCCGAAGCCGACGATCCAGGCGAGGCGCTCCAGCCACCTCCGTCCCGCAATTTCCAGCAGGCGGTGGACGAACTGGACATATACGGGCAGGCTGAACACGAAGATGAAATAGATCAGCCGTTCGAAGGAGAGCACCCGGTCCCTGTCCGCGACGAGGCTCAACGCCGCCAGGTCCGCGTTGTTGAGGATGCCCATCAGGCACAGGACAGCGAAGAGTCGGCTGGCGGGTGTGCGCCGTCCCTTCAGAAGGGTGATCGCGGCGAGAAAGACAAGGACAAAGATGCCGAGGACGGGAGGAATGGCAACGGCCGGAAAGGTGGAATAGGGATCGGGAAGCATGCCTCAGGCCGGCGCGGTGCCGGCTTTTGCAATGCCTCACCCCCCCGCAGGGTGCCCCTGAGGGCGAGACGGGAACGATGAATCCGCGGGCCGGGCCGCCCCGAAAAGGCTTCCCGCTCCGCACGGTGTCGCCGGCCGCCTCAGACAAGGAACACGGCGGCCGCCCGAACGGTGGGGTAGCTGTTGGCCTTCACAATACTCGACTGCGTGCTGTTCAGGGTTCGGACGATCTTTCCGCTGATCTTGAAGATTTCCTTTTTTTCGTCCCAGCTCTCATCGACGTTGAAGTCAATGCCGAGCGTCGAGGCCAGCATGGCCGCCGCCAGGTCCTCGGCGTATTCCCCGGCCTGTTTCTCCGTCTGGCCGAAGGCATGGTGCTCGCTGATGTACCCGTAGGCGCTCTTGTCGGCGGGAACGGCGCAGCCCACGGAGGCGGCGAGCAGACGTCGCATCTCGTTGCTGCAGCAGCGGCTCATGACGCAGAATGTAATGGCTCCGGGCTTGAGCTCCTTGAGGCCGCTCTGCCTGGAGACCACCTTGCACCCGGGCGGCATGATGCTGGATACCTGCACCAGGTTGCATTTCTCAATGCCCGCGTCCCGAAGAGCCAGCTCGAACGAATGGAGTTCTTCCCGGTGGACGCCCACCCCTTTCGTGAAAAATATCTTCTTGGGTACGTATCCGATCATTGCCCCGCT
>CAZXMK010000040.1:0-14631 GCA_964641935.1 uncultured Syntrophaceae bacterium | reverse complement strand
CTTTCGACGTCGCCGCCGTGGCCTTCGGCATCCGCAACATGCCCGACCGGCTCGGGGCCCTCCGGGAGATGGCCCGGGTGGTCGTCCCGGGCGGGCAGGTCATGGTCCTGGAGATGCACCTGCCGGAGATCCCCGTCGTCCGTCCCTGTTACCGGTTCTATCTCTGCGGAATCCTGCCCCGCCTCGCCGGCGCCCTGTCGGGCAACCGGGAGGCCTACCAGTACCTGTCCGAGTCCATCGTGGCCTTTCCCCCGCCGCGTATCTTTTCCGACATGATGCGGAGCGCCGGCCTGGAGGCGGTGGAGTGCCACTCCCTGACCCTCGGCGTGACCTGCCTTCATGTCGGAAAAAAGCCCGGCCGCTAAGCGTTCCCCCGGGCCGCATCACGATTCCCCGGCATTGCCTCCGGGCCAGACCCTGCGCAGTTCCCGTCCCTGAATTCCGCCCGATCCGCACCCTCCACCATCTACTGATATCAGCCATGCTGATAGAAGGAGCACGATTATGCATATTATGAATTTGACATATAACATATCATCATATATCAAGCTTCATCCGTGACCTGATGAAGCCGCAGTCCATGATGCTTCATGAAATCGAGTCCCCGATAAACCGTTTCCCCGATGAAAGCATCCCTGTTGACCGATCGGTTGAAAAACATCTTCTCGTCTCCCTTTCTGTATCACCTGCTGAGGCTGGCGATGGCGGTCCTGTTCCTGTACGCCGGCGGCGTCAAGCTCCTGGACCCCAAGGCCTTCGCCGTCACGATTTCGGCATATGACCTGGTGCCGGAGGCGCTTCTACCGGTGGTCGCCATCGGTCTGCCACTGATTGAAGTCGTCGCGGGAATCGCACTCCTGTTCGAGCTCCGGGGCAGCCTGACGGTCATCACCGTCCTGATGATCTTCTTCATTGCCATCCTGGGGTATGGAATCCTGGGCGATCTGGACGTGGACTGCGGTTGTTTCGGCGCCGATGAGCTGGCGAGGAGGAGCAGCCTCCGGGAGGCCTTTATGCGGGACATCGTGATTACGGGGATCGTCATTCCCTACCTGTATTGGTTCCAGCGTTTCCGGACCCGACCGGGTCTCAACAGAATCCATGAAGAGAAGAAAGGAGAATAAGGAATCATGATGAAACGAAAAGCGGTTATGGGAGTGGCGCTTTGCCTGGCCCTGGTTTTCGGTTTTGCAGGAGCGGCAATGGCGGCCTGGGGCGCAAAGGAACTGGAGACGGAAAAGGTCGCCGTGACCTTCGCCGCCGAAGTTGCCCGCGGTGGTTACAAGGTCGTGGCCACGCAGGAACTGAAGACCTGGGTCGACCAGAAGAAACCCGTACTGATCGTGGATACCATGCCATTCGAGGCGAGCTACAAAAAGCAGCATGTCCCCGGGGCCGTCCAGATCGAGTTCCCCATTCCGGAAATGACGAAGCTGGACGACAAGACGAAGGCCGCCCTGGAAAAACTTCTGGGACCCGACAAGAATCGCCTGATCGTCTTCTACTGCGGGTTTGTAAAATGTACCCGGAGCCATAATGGAGCCATGTGGGCCGTGAAACTTGGATACAGGAACGTCTATCGCCACCCGGGCGGGATCAAGGCCTGGGACGAAGCGGGCTATCCCGTCGAAAAGGTGAAATAGGGGAGGCACGAATCCCTTTCCGGAAACATGAATGGCGGCGCCGGTGAATCCCTCTCCGGCGTCGCGCATTTTGGAGGGTGACCGGTGCGCTTCAACAAGGCGGATACAAAACCGCTCCTCGATGACGGGTATGCCGGGGAGCCGGCCAAGCGGTGCCTGCAGTACATCCTGGACAGAAAAGAGCAGGGGGCGCCCGTCGCCGGAATTTACTGCGGATACGCGCCGCTGGAGATTGTCCATGCCCTGGGGGCTGTTCCGGCCGTCCTGTGCGCCTTCGCTGACAAGACCATTCCGCCGGCGGAAGAGGTGCTGCCGTCCAACCTCTGTCCCCTTATCAAGTCCAGCTACGGTTTTGTTCTCACGGGGACCTGCCCTTTCTTCGGGGTCTCCGATGTGGTGGTGGCGGAGACGACCTGCGACGGGAAAAAGAAGATGTTCGAGTTTCTCGCCCGGGAGAAGCCCATGTGGGTGATGGATCTGCCCCAGTTGCCGGACCAGCCGGAAGCCGTCGGGAACTGGGCGGCCATGATCCGGAGGCTGCAGGGGTTCCTGGAGGAGCGGTTCGGGCGCTCGCTGGAGACACGGGAGCTCGAGAGGGCCATTGCCGGAACGAACCGGCGGAACGCCCTGATGCGCCGCTTCTTTTCCTATGCGGCCCTGTATCCGCCGGCCATGAGCTGGAGCGAAGTGTATGACGTCTCGTACCTGGCCCAGGTCGCTGCGGCGGATTTCGCGGTTCCGGTCATCGAATCCGCCATCCGGACGCTGGAGGAGCGAATCCGCAGAGGAATCCACTACGGCGACAAGAAGGCCGTCCGGGTCCTGGTCACGGGCTGCCCCGTTGGAGGGGATGCCACGAAGGTGTACCGGATCATCGAGGAATCGGGAGGGGTGTTGGTGGCCATCGACTCCTGCACGGGCATGAAGGCTTACCGGGAGGATATCCCGGAGGGCAACGGAGACCCGTGGAAGGCTCTGGCACGCCGTTACCTCAACATCCCCTGTTCCTGCATGACGCCGAACGGGCGGCGTCTCGTCGAACTGGACCGGATGATCGCGGAATTCCGGCCCGACGCCGTGATCGACATCGTTCTCCATGCCTGCCACTCCTACAACATCGAGTCGGCGAACGTTTCGCAGCACCTCAGGGAGCGCCATGGGCTGCCCTTCCTGAAGATCGAGACGGACTACTCCACGGCCGATGTGGAGCAGATCCGCAACCGGGTGGAGGCGCTGATGGAGACCATCGGAACGTAAAACAAACCGGGAAACCGGTCCGCAGCAGCCGTGACCGGGTTAAGACCGGGAAGCGTTTCCCGTTGCCGGAGAGGGATGCCGAGACGGATGGTTGAATCTGCACGAGGGAAGGGATTGCCTTTGCAGGCGGTACATGGACATGCGCATCGTCCGGATGCAGGGATGTCCCGTCGGGCGTTTCTCGTCTTTCTGCTCCTGGCGACGGGCGCCGTGACCGTGGGCCCGCAGGGCCGGCTCCAGGCGGCCCAGATGCCGGGAGCAGCAGGCTGGCCGAAGGGATGGCCCACCCGGGGGAACCCTCTCGCGGTGGACCCGAAGTCGGGCACCGTGGCGATGTATGCGAAGGTCAGCCTGCGGCGCCTCACCGAGACAACGACCCATTGGGGCATCGGCTGCGAAACGGGAAGGCTTGCCGACAAATTCATCCTGGTGTCACCGGCGGAGCCCGCGGCGCTTCATGACGCCCTGGTCCGGATCGGTGCCCGGCCCGGAAACAGCCTGGCGCCTGACGACTACGGGAAAACCGTGGAGGGCGACGTCCTGGCCCTGACGGCACAGTGGCCCGGGCTGCCCCGGGAGGCCGCCGTGGGTGACCTTTTTTATGACGCCTCGGGAAAGGGATTCCGGATCCGTTTCGGCGGAAACCGGAGGGCGGCGGTGGAGCAGGGGACGGGGTGCCTGACCTGCCTGGAATCCTGCCCCGTCGGGATCACCAGCAACGCCGCTTATCCGCACCTGAGCACAACCCGCAGGATGTTCCGTCCCAACTCCCGGTTCCGGGGACGGCCGGAGGTCCTGCCGGCCCGGGAGGCGTTCCCCCTGGCGGTTTTTTACCGGCTCGTCGGGAGAGGCTGACGCCGTTTCGGTTTGGCGAGGGCTGCGGCCGACATAGCCGGGGCGGTCCTGATTTCTCTGAAAACCATGAGCGATTTCCTGAAAAACAGACCCGGGAGCAAGGCCGGGACCAACGCCCCGCAAGCGGTCCGTCCGGCCCTGCGGGAACTCCTGGCCGGCATGGCGGTGGACTGCACCGACTGCGGCCTCTGCGTGGAAGAATGCGGATTCCTGGAAACGTACGGAACACCCGGGGCGATCGCCCGGCGTTACGACCCGGCGTCGAAGGAAGGTCCGGTTCTGGCCTTCGAGTGCAGCCTCTGCAGCCTCTGCGACGCGGTCTGTCCCGCGGGGCTGAGTCCCCGGACCCTGTTCCTGGAGATGCGCCGCGAGTCCGTGGACCGTGGAAGCGGCTCGTTTCCCGAGCACGACGGCCTTCTGGCCTACGAGCGTCGCGGCATGTCTCGGCGGTTCACCTGGTACGGCCTTCCCGAGGGCTGCCGGACCGTGCTCTTCCCGGGCTGCGCCCTTCCGGGTACGCGTCCGGAGCGGACGTGGGAGCTTTTCGAGATCCTTCGCGAGGTCGATCCCGCGCTGGGCATTGTTCTTGACTGCTGTGGCCGGATTTTCCACGATCTTGGCCGGGAGACGCATTTTTCCGCCATGTTTTCGGAAATGCGGGACTGGCTCCTCGCGCAGGGTGTCCGTGAGGTCCTCGTCGCCTGCCCCAACTGCCACGACATGTTCCGGGAGTATGGAGGCGGACTGGCTGTCCGGACCGTCTACGAGGTCCTGCCGGAGGGAGGCAGGCCTGCCGGGTCGGAATGTGGCGACGTAGTCATCCACGATCCGTGCGGCATCCGCTTTCACGAGGCGGCCCAGGATGCGGTGCGTCGACTGATTGCCGGGGCGGGCGTCCGCCACACCGATATGGAGCACGCGGGAAAGAAAACCCTGTGCTGCGGCAATGGAGCGGGCGTGGACTGCCTGTCCCCGCAGCTCTCCGGCCGCTGGTCGGACCGCGCGACGGCGGAGATCGCGGAGCGGCCGGTCGTCACCTGCTGTGCCGGCTGCGCGAACCGGCTGGGCGAACGCTCCCCGGCGGTGCATGTCCTCGATGTCCTGCGGGAGCCGGAGTCGGCCCTGGCGGGGAAGATTCGCGTCGCGAAGGCGCCCCTCACCTACTGGAACCGGCTTCGCCTCAAGAACCGCTTCCGGAAAGAAACGGCGGTTGTTGCGTCCCGGGAGCGGACCGTTCATGCGGCCCCGGAAAAGAAGGGGGGGTGGGCGCTTCGCCTGCTTATCCTAGCCGTCCTGGTGGGGGCCATCGCGGCCGTCCGCCTGACCGGGGCGACGCGCTACCTGGATCAGGAGACTCTCCGCGGCGTCATCGCCGGATACGGCATGCTCGCCCCCGTCCTCTACATGCTGCTCTACGCGGTAGCCCCGGTGCTTCTCCTGCCGGGCCTGCCGTTAACCATCGCCGGGGGCATTCTCTTCGGCCCCTTCTGGGGGGTCGTGTACACCATCACCAGCGCCACCGCCGGCGCCTGCCTGGCCTTTCTCGTCGCGCGCTACCTGGCCCGGGACTGGGTCGAGATGAAACTGAGGAGCCCCCGGTGGCGGCGCCTCGACGAGGGAGTCGAGCGGCACGGCTGGAAGGTCGTGGCCTTCACCCGGCTCATCCCGCTGTTTCCGTTCAATCTCCTGAACTATGCCTTCGGGCTGACGAAGATCCGCTTCTGGCCTTACGCCGTGACGACCTTCCTTTGCATGCTCCCGGCCTGCATCGCCTATATCGTATTTTCAAGTTCGCTCCTGGACCTGGTCCGGGGAAAGATTTCCGCGGGGTTGTTGATCGGCATCGGGCTCATCATCCTGGTTTCGCTGATCCCCCTGACCTGGCGGCGGTGGCGGGCAGGCAGGGGAGGGGTGGATCCATTATGATGCCACTCCGGTGCCGGATGAGCGGGCAAGCGGTTATTCGGCTCCGACGGACAGGGCCGGGGAAATCCGGACGATACTTAAAATGATAGAACCGCGGAATCCGGTTGTGATACACCGAATCGTGGTGGACAGGAAAGGAAGTGACGGTATGAACGATTTTGACCGCAGAGTTTCGGAGTACCTGACAGAGGGGCTGTTCTGTGAGGGGATCCGCATCCTCCAGCTCAACCTGGGAAGAACCTGCAGCCTCACCTGCAGCCACTGCCACCTGGAATGTTCGCCCCGGCGCACCGAGCTCATGGGCCGGGACGTCATGGACAGGATCCTCGCCGTCACGGCACGCCATCGATTCGAGCTCGTGGACATCACCGGAGGCTCCCCGGAGATGAATCCGGGGTTCCGCACGTTCGTCGAGACGCTCCGGTCGCAGGGCCAGCCGGTCCAGGTCCGAACCAACCTGCTGGCGTTCCTGGAGCCCGGCGGCGAGGATCTGCTTGCCTTTTTCCGGGACCACCGGGTCTCGCTGGTCGCCTCCCTGCCCTGCTATCTGGAGGAGAACGTCGATGCCCAGCGAGGTGAAGGCGTCTATCGAAAGAGCATCGATGCCATCCGCCGCCTCAACGAAGCCCGGTATGGCCTGCAGGGAGGGCCGGCGCTGAACCTGGCCTTCAACCCCGGCGGTCCCGCTCTGCCGCCCGACCAGTCGATCCTGGAAGGAGCCTTCCGGGATGAATTGGGACGACGGTTCGGGATATCCTTCAGCCGGCTGGTCGTACTGGCGAACATGCCGATCGGGCGTTTCCGCTGCCACCTGGAGAGGGAAGGCACACTGGACGAATACCGCACCCTCCTCCGGGATGCCTTCAATCCGGCGACGCTGGACGGTGTCATGTGCCGGCACCAGGTCTGCGTCGACTGGGACGGGACCGTCTATGACTGCGATTTCAACATTGCCCTGGGGATGGCCGTGAATCACGGCGCGCCCCGGAGGATCGAGAGCTTCGACCTGGACCGGCTGAGCCGGCGGCAGGTCGTGACGGCGGAACATTGCTTCGGCTGCACCGCCGGGGCCGGTTCCTCCTGCGCCGGGTCCTTGACCTGCGCGGCTTGACGAATCGGGAAAAGGCGACGCCGTTACAAGCCGGACACCGGGCCGAGATGCCGTTCCGGCTGTTCGTGATCGGAGAAAGGAGACGCCATGCGCGAAATCGTCGACGCCAGGGGCCTGGCGTGCCCCCAGCCGGTGATCCTGGCGGGGAAGGCCCTGGAAATGAATGAGCGGATTGCCGTGATCGTGGACAATCCCATGGCGGTGGAGAACATCCGCCGCCTTGGAGCAAAAATGGGCTGCGAGATGGTCGCGGAGGAAAAGGGCGGCGGGATCGTCCACATCCACCTGACCCGGGGCGCATCGCCGCCAGCCGCACGGGAGGACTCGGAGGCGCTTGCCGTCTGCACGTCTGCCGCCGGAGGCCCGTATGTCGTGGCTCTGACGGAAAACCGGATGGGACGGGGGAACGAGGCCCTGGGGGAGATCCTGATCAAGGCCTTCATCCATACCCTGACGCAGCTTGACCCGCTGCCGGCGAAGGTCATCTGCTACAACACGGGGGTGCTGCTGGTCCTCGACGACTCCCCGGCTCTCGACGACCTGCGGCGGCTCAAGGATGCGGGCGTGGAGGTCCTCGTGTGCGGAACGTGCCTCAACTTTTTCGATGTCAAGGACCGCCTGGCCGTCGGCTCGGTGTCCAACATGTACGAGATCGCCGGATCCATGGCGGCGGCCCGGGTGGTCTCGCCATGACGGAGAGCGTCGAGACCTGGTGGGTGGTCCTCTTCGACTCCGTCCATCATGCCATCCAGGCGGAGAAGATCCTGAAGGAGGAGGGGGTGCCCTACAAGCTCGTCCCGGTTCCCCGGCACATCAGTTCCGACTGCGGCGTCTGCATCCGGTTCGCCGCCGCGGACCGGCCCCGCGTTACCGAAATTCTGGAACGTCGCGGCACATATCGCGAAATTCGCCCTCTTTGAAGGCGGGGAGACAGGATCATGACCGGCAGGCAGGACTTCTCTCGCAGCATCACATTCCAGCACCTGGAGGCCCTGACGGCCCTGGCGGACACGGGGAGCTTCTCCCGGGCGGCCCGTCGGCTCCACCTCTCCCAGCCTTCGCTGACGCGGCATATCCAGAACCTGGAGGAACTGGCCGGCATGCCGCTATTGGTGCGGCAACGGGAGGGGGGCATTCTCACCGCCGAAGGCCGCCTGCTGTGCGACTTCGCCCGGCAGATTCTCCGTCTCCGCGAGGAGGCCTGGGACCGGATCACCGACAGCCGCAGCACGGGGAAGGGCCGCATCCAGATCGCCGCGAGCACGATCCCGGCCACGTATATCCTGCCGGGGGTGATCGCCGCCTGGCATCGCCTCCACCCGGGCATCACGATCAGCGTCCGGACCCACGACAGCGACGAGACCCTGCAGGCGGTGCTTCACGACCAGGCGGAGATGGGGCTGATCGGGAAAAAGACGGTCCACCGCGGCGTCGTTTCGTTTCCCCTGTGGAGCGACCGCATCGTCCTCGCGGTGCCTCCGGACCATCCCTGGGCCGGGGAAAAGGAGCTTCCCCCGGCACGGCTGGCGGAATCGTCCTTCATTGCAAGAGAACGGGGCTCGGCGACCCGGGCGACCCTGGATGCCTATCTCCGGGCGGAGACCCGCCTCGACCCCTCCTCGATCCGCGTCCTGTGCGAGGTGGGGAGCTCCGAGGCCGTCAAGGAGGCCGTCCTGGCGGGGGCGGGGCCGGCGTTCCTGTCCATTCACGCCGTCAGGAGAGAGGTGGAGGCGGGAAGCCTGTGCATCGTGCCCGTGGGCGGCTGGAACATCGGGCGTTCCTTCTTCCTGATTCACAAGAAGAGCTTCCGGTTCAAGTCCCACCACAGCCTGTTCATGGACTACCTGATGGCGTATCGGACGGAAGGCGGTCCGGGTCAGACGCAGAGCTCCATGACGTCGCCGTCCTGAAGGATGTAGTCCCGCTGGACCATCTGGCCGTCCCGGACGGCCCGCCCCCAGATCCGGGCATAACGGAGCTTCGCCACGAAGTCCTTGTGAATCATCTCCGCCACTTCCTCGACGGTGCTGCCCTCCGGGATCACGAAGGGGGCCGTCATGTCCGGCTCCTTCCCAGGCCGCCGGGTGTAAACCCGGACCACGCCGGACATCCCGTAGAGCCGTTCCAGGAAGGCCATCAGGTTCCGTCCCGTCTTCGCCGAGATCCCCATGGCGGGGATCTTCACCTCCGACAGCTCCAGGAACGTTTCATAGTCCGCTTCATGCTCCGGACGGTCCGTCTTGTTGACCGCCACGAGCATCGTCTTGACGAAGGGGATCTTCTTCAGGTCCGGCGGGAGCGGGCAGCCTTCCGGGAAGATGCGGAATCCCGTGAGGACGGCGAGGGTCTCCTCCAACTGGGTCAGCGGGTCCGCCTGGAGATCCAGGAGGACGACGACGATGTCGCACCGGCGAAGCAGGTCCCCCAGCTCCGGGTCGGTGTATTCGGGGGTGACGGGGGGCGTGTCGATGAGCTGGATCTGGATGTTTTCGTAGGGAGCCATGCCCGGCGTTGGCCGGTGGGTCGTGTGGGGGAAGTCGCCCACCTCCGCCGTCGCCTTGGTCAGCCGGTTGAGGAGGGAAGACTTGCCGGTGTTGGGCATCCCCGTGAGGACGACCTGGGCGATCCCCTCGCGCTCGATGCTGTAGGGGGTCTTCGCCTTCGCTCCCCCGGTTTTCTTCTGCCCCTGCTCCTTCAGCTTGGAGATCCGCTCCCGGAGCATCGCCTTGAGCTTGTCAGTGCCCTTGTGCTTGGGCATGATGGCGAGCATCTCCTCCAGGGCCTCGATCTTGGCCGCGGGGGTCCGGGCTTCCCGGAAGCGCTGCTCTGCCTCGAAATAGTGGGGCGGTAGGTTGGCCGGCATGATGGCTTGGATCGTAACAGGAAAAAGTATTTTTATGGAGTCAAAATCAAGAGGCGGTTCCGACCCGGGTGAATCCGGCTTCCTTCCCGCCCGGATTTTCGCGTAATGCAGCTCCCGCTGCCGGGGGTGATGGGACTTGCCGGGCTTTTTTCCGGTTGCAATGCAGGGGCAACATGCCGCAAGTATCTGCCTGTGCGCATGGAAGGAACCGCATGAGGAACCGTCCCGAGATATCCGTCATCATCCCTGTTCTTGGAGAGCAAGCCATGATCGGCGAGCGGATCCGCCGGATCCGGGAGTGCGAGACCGGCGAAGTCCCGGAGATCGTCGTCGTGGACGGCGATCCGGAAGGAGGCACCCTGAAGGCCATTGACGATCCGGACGTGGTTTGTCTGAGGTCGGCTCGGGGACGTGCCGTCCAGATGAACCGGGGGGCCGTACGCGCCTCGGGGCAGATCCTTCTCTTTCTCCACGCCGATACGGACCTGCCGCCGGGAGCCTTCTCCATGATCCGCCGGGTCATGGAGGACGCATCGGCCGCGGCGGGAGCCTTCGACCTGACCATCCGTTCACCCCGGCCGGTCTTCCGGATCATCGAGCGGATCGCCTCCCGGAGATCCCGCCTCACCCGCATTCCCTACGGGGACCAGGCCATCTTCATCCGAGCGTCCTGTTTTCACGGGATCGGCGGCTACCGGGACATCCCGATCATGGAGGACGTGGAACTGATGCGGCGGATCAAGCGCCGTGGAGACCGTGTCGTCTTCCTGGATGCCCGGGTCTCCACCTCCGCCCGCCGCTGGGAAAAAGAAGGGGTTGTCCGCTGCACCCTGCGCAACTGGGTGCTGATCAGCCTCTATCTCCTGGGCATACCCGCCGGGCGCCTTGCCCGGTATTATCTGTGAAGCCATGAGAATGCAGACTGCCTTCCGCGCCGCGCTCCTTTCGATCCTACTCCTGGCCGCCGTCGCCGCCGGCGCGGCGGAGCGGTCCGTCCTGTTCCGGGAAGATTTCAGGACGCTTGACGCCTGGCGTCCTCTCTCCTTCGCCAGGATCGAGGCCCACTCCCGCTACTCCATTGAGCCCCTGGACGGCGGCACGGTCCTGCGGGCGGAGAGCAGAGGCTCCGCCTCGGGGCTCATTCATCGCCGCGAATTCAACGTCTACGAGTATCCCGGGCTCCGCTGGCGCTGGAAGGTATCCAATGTCTACGCCCGCGGTGACACCGGTGGAAAGGAAGGCGACGACTACCCCATCCGGATTTTTGTCGTGTTCCGCTCCGGGACGGAAACGCCCTCCGCCCTCAACCGGGTTTCCAGCGCAGTCGCCCGATGGTTCCATGGCGAGAACCCGCCCCACAGCACCTTGAGCTATATCTGGGCAAACCGCGAGGACGTCCCCCGCTTGTTCAGCAGCCCATTTACGGAGAGGGCGAAAATGATGGTCCTGGAGAGGGGCAGCTGCCTCGCCGGCACCTGGAGGGAGGAGAGCGTGGACGTCCTTCGGGACTATCGGCGGGCGTTTGGAGTCGATCCGCCCGCCACGGCGACGCTGGGAATCATGAACGACTCGGACAACACCGGGGAGGCTTCCGTGTCAAACGTGGACTTCATCGAGGTGTATCGTGACGCCCTCTGAACGATGCATCCTGCTGATGGTCAAGCACCCGGGCTTCGTGCCCGTCAAAACAAGGCTGGCGGCCTCCCTCGGCGAAGCAAAGGCGCGCTCCCTCTACGAGACCCTGGCGGCCGACGCCGTCCGGATCCTGACAGAGGGAGATCGTGTCCTGACGGTTCTCTACGACCCTCCCGAGGCCGGAGATGCCGTGGCACGATGGCTCGGATCCGGGCCGATCTACCGGCCCCAGCTGGGATCGGACCTCGGGGAGCGGATGGCCGCAGGCCTCCGGGAGGCTTTCGACGCGGGATTCCATATGGCAGTGCTCACCGGAAGCGACATACCGGGATTGGACTCCGATCTCGTTCGACAGGCACTGGACGGCCTCGACACGCACGACGTCGTCATCGGCCCCGCGCCGGACGGGGGCTATTACCTGATCGGCTTCCGCGGGGAATCGTTTCTGCCGGAGGCGTTCGAAGGAATCCCCTGGAGCACGGGAGATGTTTTCTCCAGGACATTGGGGGTTCTGGAAAGGAAGGGACGGAGGGTCCTTGTCCTGCCGTCCCGCCGGGACATCGACACCATAGAGGACCTGCAGTTCTTCGCCGTGGATCCGCCTTCATGCATTGGTCCGGCGTTCCGGGCCTGGCTGATGGAAAATGAACCGATATATTTCACGGGTGGGAAAAGCCCCGAAAATGTGCTATGAAGCCGCCGTTCCACGAGATCGAACGGAGCGAGCGGCCTTGAACGAACGGGGGACAAAAGACGTCAAACGAGGGGCAGAGGGATACTCTGCCCCTTTTTTCGTCAAAAAGGAGATGAGACATGGTCAAGGTGAGTGAAATGAAGCGGGCGGTTGTGGTCGGTGCGGGGACCATGGGGCATTCCATTGCTCAGGTCTTTGCCCAGCACGGGATTGAAGTCGGGCTGGCGGACACCAAGGGTGAGTACCTGGAGCGGGCCATGAAGCTGATCCGGGCCAACCTGGAGACGCTGGCCGACTACGGAACGGTGAAACAGGAGGATATCCCGGCCATCCTGGGGAGGATCATCCCGTCGACGGACCTGGCCGTCGCGGCGGAGGGCGCCGATTTTGCCATCGAGGCCGTCGTGGAGGTGCCGGATGTCAAGAAGGCCGTCTTCCAGCAGCTTGAGCGGATCTGTCCGGAGGGGGCGATCCTCGCCAGCAATACCTCCTCCCTGGACGTTTTCTCCATCGTCGGCGAGATCCACCGGCCCGAACGGCTCCTCATCACCCACTGGTTCGCGCCGCCCCACATCATCCCGCTCGTTGAGGTCGTCCCCGGCCCGAAGACGGCGCCGGAGGCGATGGACTTCGCCGTGCGGCTCATGGAGCGCCTGGGGAAGAAGACCGTGGTGCTCAAGCAGTTCGTCCCCAGCTTTATCGTCAACCGGATCCAGCAGATGATCTTCTTCGGCGTCCTGGAGCTCCTGAAGAACGACTGGGCCTCTCCGGAGGACATCGACCTGGCGGTCAAGGCCAGCCTCGGCGTGCGGCTTCCCGTGGTCGGCGCCGTCCAGACCCTCGATTTCACGGGCCTGGACCTGGTGGACATCATGATCAAGAACGCCCTGGGCCAGTCACCCCCCTTCATCGCCGAACCCGTGGCGAAGGGCCACCTGGGGGCGAAAACCTCGAAGGGACTCTTCGATTATGATGGACGACCGGAGGAGGAGATCCTGAAGAAGAGGGACAAGCGCTACCTGGCGATGCTGGAGTCGATGGAGAAGCTGGGGGTCTTCGATCCGGTTTAAGCGTCGGGACCTGTCCTGTCATGAAGAGAAGGAGAGGGGGCCGGATTCCGTCTGCCCCCTCTTTGATATTTCCCGTTCAGTAGAGAATTCGAAAGTCCTGGAATTCACCGGAATAGGGCTCTTCCCGGACTTCCGTTTTCGTCACCGTCGCCGCGGGAGGCCCTTGCCGGCACCAGACGGCGACGGCCTCCACCGCCGGGTCATCCCCTTCGACCAGGGCCTCGACCCGGCCGTCCGGCAGGTTCCGGACCCATCCCGTCACGCCCCGGGCGCGGGCCGTCCGGACCGTCCAGGCCCGGAAAGCCACGCCCTGGACGATACCCGTCACAAAAATGCGGACACGCTTCACCGTTCGCTCCCCTCCCTGAAAATCCCCTTCACCGTTGCGGGGACGGGGATGAATACGGCGCCCGTTCCGGCGTGATGAAGGCAGGGCTGTTTTATACCGCCCGCCGCTTCGGATTGCAACGGCCGCCTCCCGCCCTGTATTTCCGCCCCTGTTCTTTCCGTGCCGGCCATGCTATTCTCGCCGCCGTACGGGGAAATCCTTTCCCGCCTCCGTGTTCATGCAATCAAAAAGATCTCACCGTTTCACCGGTCCCTCGGACCGAACGAAGAAAGGAGAATTCCGATGCAGGCACTCTTCACCCTCACCCCGGCGGAATCGAAGCGGCTGATCGGCAAAGGCGTGGCCTCCCTGCCGAGCATCCAGAATGCGAAAAACAAGGGCTACCTCCTCATCGGGCGGGGATCGACCAACGCCTACATTCTCGAAGAACTTCTGGGGAAGCCGGTCCGCAAGGAGGGGTACGTGGCCGGCCAGGTCATCCGCGGCGTCCTGTGCGTCCTGGGCGCGGAGGAGCGGACGAAGCCCGTGACGTTCCACAAAGGCAAGATCCTTCCCGTGGAGCCGGGATCGGTTCTCGACAAGCTGGGTCCCGGGGACATCATGATCAAGGGGGGCAATGCGCTGGATGCCAACGGGAACGTGGGGGTCATCATGGTCAACCCGATGGGCGGGACGATGGGCCAGTTCTACATGGCCCTGAAGGCCCGCGGCCTGGAGATGATCTACGCGGTGGGCCTGGAGAAGATGATCCCCTCCGTGCCGATGGCGGCCCAGTACGGCGGGACCATGACGACGGACAAGGCAATCGGCCCCCCCGTCGGCCTGGCCTGCGTCTCCGACGGCATCGTCTTCACCGAGATCGACGCCATCGAGAACCTCTTCGGCATCGACGCCGTGCATTTTGCATCCGGCGGCTGGGGCGGTGCCGAGGGTTGCGTCACCCTCGTCGTGGAGGGTCCCGATGCCAAGGTCAACCAGTGCCTGAAGTTCATCGAGCAGAAGATCAAGGGAGAGCCGCCTCTGCCCGCGGCCAAGAGCCCGTGCAAGACCTGCACGATTGCCTGCAGCTTCCAGAAGAAGGACGAAAAGAAGCTTCCCGCCTGGCTGCGCTGACGCATGAAGGGGGCGGAATTCAAATCCGCCCCCCTTCCTTATTTTTCTTCTTCTCCCCCAAGACACCCTGTCCGGTAATGAGGGGCCGCTGGCGTGCGGGAGCAGGGCTTCCCTC